>NZ_JBFBAZ010000023.1:0-85937 GCF_040682475.1 Hamadaea sp. NPDC051192 | reverse complement strand
GCCGGCGCCACGCGCGCTCCCCAAGGCCTGTTGTTCCGGGGCGGGCCCCCGGGTCGGGGAGCCCGCCACCGCGCTCGTCCCGGGGGACGAAGGTCCCAGCCGCGGGTGCTGAGCGGCACTTCCGGCAGTACGCGCGGCTGCCGAAGCTGGGATCATGACGCCGGTGGAGCTGGCGGCGGGCGTCGTGCACGACCCGCTGTTCGGCTCGCTGGTGATGCTCGGCCTGGGCGGCGTGCTCACCGACCTCCTGGGCGACCGGGTCTACCGGCTGACGCCGCTGTCGGACCGGGACGGAGCACGGATGTGGCGGTCGTTGCGCGGCGCGCGGCTGCTCACCGGCTATCGCGGCGCCCCCGGCGTGGACACCGCGGCGGTCGAGGAGCTGGTCCACCGGCTGGGCCGAATCGCCCAAGACCTGCCGCAGATCGCGGAACTGGACCTGAATCCGATCATCGCCGGACCGGACGGGCTCGTCGTGGTCGATGCGAAACTGCGCCTGGCGGCGGTGGGCGACGAACCGGATCCCTATGTGTTCCGGCTGCGCTGACCGCGCGGCTGACTGGGCGTCAGTGGCCGCCTTCGCGCAGCTTGGTGGCCAGCACCGCCGCCTGGGTCCGCCGCTCCAAGCCCAGTTTGGCGAGCAGGCTCGAGACGTAGTTCTTGACCGTCTTCTCCGCCAGGAACATCTGCGCCGCGATCTGGCGGTTGGTCAGCCCGTCGGCGATGAAGTCGAGGATCTTGCGCTCCTGCTCGGTGAGCCCACGCAGCTGGGCCGGCTCCCGTTGCGGGTTGCGGATGCGCTCCAGGACGCGCGCGGTGACCGCCGGGTCCAGCAGCGACTGTCCATCGGCGACCCGCCGGACGGCGTCGACCAGGTCGGTGCCCTTGATCTGCTTGAGCACGTATCCGGCGGCCCCGGCCATGATCGCCGCGAACAGCGCCTCGTCGTCCTCGTAGGAGGTGAGGATGAGCACCTGGATGCTCGGGTCGACGGAACGGATCTCACGAGCCGCGTCGATGCCGCTGCCGTCGGGCAGCCGCGCGTCCAGGATCGCCACGTCCGGACGCAGCGCGGGGGCCCGGTGCGCGGCCTCGGTCGCCAGACCGGCCTCGCCGATCACCTCGATGTCGCCCTGCGCCTCCAGCAGTTCGCGCAGGCCGCGCCGGACGACCTCGTGGTCGTCGAGGAGGAACACGCGGATCATGCTCCTCAGTCTGCCAGCGTTCCTGACCCGGCGCACAGGGACTTTAGTCCCACCCGGGCATGGGCCATCGGGCCTGAGGGGTTGCGCCCGGCGGCCCTGACCTCGTGGCCCGCGTAGGTGGATCGTCATAACCATGAGGACCATCGGACCGGCGGACGGCCGCACCCTGCGGGTGGCGGCACAGGTCGCCCTCAACGCCCCGTCCATCTTCAACACGCAGCCGTGGCGATGGGTCGTCCAGGAGGACTCGATGCAGCTGTGGGCGGACCGCGCGCGGCAGCTGCTCGTCGCCGATCCCGACGGCCGGCTGCTGACCGTCAGCTGCGGCGCCGCCCTGCACCACGCGCGAGTCGCGCTGGCCGTCGCCGGTCACGCCGCCGACGTGCGTACGCTGCCTGATCCCGCCGAGCCTGATCTGCTGGCCGAGGTACGCCTCGGCGACGCCGCCGATCCGGCCACCGAGGACCGGGCCGCGTACGCCGCCATCTCGCAGCGACGCACGGACCGGCGGGCGTTCACCGGCCAGCCGGTGCCCGTGGCGGTGATCCAGCGGCTGATCGGCCTGGCTGAACACCAAGGCGCCCACCTGGCGGTCCTCCGCGGCGGCGAGATCGACGACTTGGCAATCCTGGCGGCCCGCGCGGCGGAATTGCAGTTCGCCGATCCGGCGTACCGGCACGAGCTCGCGGCTTGGACCGCGAACGCGCCGAAGGCCCCGGCCAACGGATCCGGGGTGCCATCGGAGACGGCCGTGTCGCCGTCGCCCCGCCGGGTCCCGGTACGCGAATTCGCCCCGCCTAGCGCCGGCACGCTCGACCCCGGCGACGAGGGCGACGCCGGAACCCTGTACGCGGTGCTGTTCACCGACGAGGACACCCCGCCGGCCTGGCTGCACGCCGGTCAGGCGCTCTCGGCGCTGCTGCTCGGGGCCACCGCGGCCGGTCTTGCCGCTTCCCCGATCAGCGACGTCACCGAGCACACCCTGACCCGCGAACGGCTGCGGCACGTGCTGGCCGGGATCGGCGCGCCCCAGCTGGCGCTGCGCGTCGGCTACGCCCCCGACGGCACACCACCCGCCAGCCCGCGTCGCCGGCTGGGTGAGGTCGTCAACCTGTCGAGCTGAAGGAGGCTCTGATGTCCAGCACCACCCCCGTTCCGCCGGTCGTCGTCGGTGTCGACGGCTCCCCGTCCAGCCTGGCCGCCGCCCGGTACGCCGCCCGGCTGGCCGAACTGCGCGACGCACCACTGTCGCTGGTCCACGGGTTCGAGATCCCGGTCTACGGATACCTTCCCGTCGCGGTCGCAGATCGGTACTACCTCGACGACCAGGCGATGCGGGCCGACGCCGAGACGATGCTGGCCGCAGTGGTCAAGCAGCTGACGGACGATCATCCGGGGCTGGCCGACATCAGCGCCCGCTCGGTGACCGGAGGCGGAGCGGCCGTGCTGCTCCAGGAGTCCCGCCACGCCCAGCTGACCGTGGTCGGCTGCCGAGGACTGGGCGGGTTCACCGAGCTCCTGCTCGGCTCGGTGTCGGCACAGGTCGCCGCGCACGCCCACGGTCCGGTCGTCGTCGTACGCCCACCGGTCACCGACGGCGAGACCCCTGCCGAACCGGTGGACGGCCCGATCGTGGTCGGTGTGGACAGTTCCCCGGGTGCGCAGTTCGCCCTGAAGTGGGCCGTCGACGAGGCCCGCCGCCGGACCACCTCGATCATCGCCGTGTACGCCTTCCCCATCGGCCGCGGCGAACCCTACTTCGAGGTGCGGCAGGACGAGGCGGTCGCCGAGCAGATCCTGTTCGACGCGGTCAGCCCGTGGTTGCACCAGCCCGGCGTCACCATCGAGACGCGTACCGTGGCGGCGCAGCACGTCGAGAAGGCGATGATCGACCAGACGAGCGGAGCCGGGCTGACCGTCGTCGGCAGCCGGGGCGGGGGCGGGTTCACCGGACTGCTGCTCGGCTCGGTCAGCCGAGCCCTCGTGCACCACGCGCACGGACCGGTCGCCGTCATCCATCCAGCCCCGACAGCAGCCCGATAGCAGGAGGTGTTTTCCGATGATCGAGACGACGTATCTCACCCTGCGGTCCCACCCGTTCCTGACCGGTCTGTCGGACCGGCAACTCGACCGGCTGTCGATGTGGGGCTACACCACCATGTTCCACCGGGACAGCCGCCTGTTCGCCGAGGGCGGGCGCGCCGACCGGTTCTGGCTCGTCGACGACGGTCACGTCCGGCTGAGCACCACCGTCCCGGGTCGCGGCGAGGTCGTCGTGGAGACCCTCGGCCCCGGCTCGGTGATCGGCTGGTCCTGGCTGTTCCCGCCGTACCGGTGGCAGTTCACCGGCACCGCCGAGGACGCGGTGCACGCGGTGGCACTGGACGGTCCCGGCGTGCGCGAACTGTGCGCGGCCGACCCCGCACTCGGCTATGAGCTGATGCGGCGGTTCACCGGCGTCATCGCCGAACGGCTCAGCCACACCCGGGCGCGGCTACTGGCCGTCGAACCCGCTGACGAACTGGCGGCGATCGAGCCCGAGCCGGCCTCGTAGCACACTCGACCGTGCCACCGCCCGGTTCACCGTAATGGTGAACCGGGCGGCGTCGTTTCGATCTGGCGACAGCTCAGGATGAGCGATCCCGGTGCTGGTCAGCCCCACGATCTGCGGCGCGGTGCCGGTCACTCCTCCCGCCCCGCCAGCCGGGTGCTCCGCGGGCCTTCGCGGTCGCGGACGGCGCGATCGTCAGGCGACGGGTTCTCGCGGACCTCTTCGTCGTGATAGACCACGCCGAGCAGGTACCCCAGGCGGTGATCCTGAGACTTCCGGAGCAGACCCCGCGCGGCTTCCTTCGGGGTGGCTTCCTTCGGGGCGGCTTCCTCCGCGGCGGTTTCCTTCGGGACGGCTTCTTCCGTGGCCATGTCTTCAGGGTGCGTCCGGCGCGTCGCCCGGCCCAGTGCCGCGGGTCCCGCGAGCCGGGACTTTAGACCCGCCAGGATTTCAGTCCCGCTCCCGGGTGGATCACGACCAGAGGATCAGTCTTCGGACGGGTGGATCACGGCGACCGCGTGGTGGGCGTGATGCACGAGCGCCCGGCTGACCGAGCCGAGCAGCAGGCCGGCGAAACCGCCCCGGCCTCGTGATCCGACGACGGACAACGCCGCGTCGGCCGAGGCGTCGACCATCGCCTTCTCGACGTTGTCGGTGACCTGAACGCGGGTCTGCACCGCGAGCCCGCCGTCGGCGTACGCCGCGACCGCGTCGGCCAGCTTCTTCGCCGCGCTGGTCTGCTCACTGGGCACGCACGCGTTCATCACGATCAACGGGACGCCCCGGCGGCGGGCCTCGTCGACGGCGAAGGCCAACGCCGCCCGGGAGGCGGCCGACTCGTCGAATCCCACCAGGATCGGACCACGGGGGCCCGGCGAAGGCGGCGGCTGCTCCGGGCCGGGCTCGACATCGCTCACCGGTGGGCGTACCACCACCACGGGACCGTGCGCGTGCGCGGCGAGCTGCGCCGAGACCGAGCCGAGCAGCAGCCCGGCGAAGCCTCCGACGCCCCGGCAGCCGACGACCGTCACAGCCGCGGTCCGCGACTCGTCGATCAGGACACCCGCCGGCCCGCCGGTGACCTCCTTCGACTCGATCGCGACCAGTGCGGGGAACTGCTGCTGGACCTGCTCGGCCGTGTCCGCGAGCAGCTTGGCCACCTGCTCCTGGAAGTGCTCGGCCTCGGCCACGGAGTAGGCGACCATGCCCATCGGCAGGTATCCGTACATCGGCAGCTCGTGCGCGTACACCAGGCGGAGCGGGACGCCTCGCCAGCCGGCGTCGCGGGCCGCGTACGCGACCGCGCCCAGGCTCGACGGAGAGCCGTCGACGCCGACGACCACCGGACGCGAGGAATGCATGGTGTTCATGCGCCCACCGTCGGTCCAGCCGACCCGTCGGCGGCAGGGTGCCCCGGCCCCTGATCAGGGGACCAAAGTCCCGGGATCGCCGGAGATGCGGGGAATCTCGGGTGACGTGACAAGTGCGTCACCCGGGCGGCGGCCCGCCACGACTGTGCCGCCCGGCCGTACCATTTGTCTCGTGGAACAGCAGTGGACTTCGCTCGGCCTGTCGCCGCTGTCGCGCGTACGCCTGGATGAGCTTCTCCAGGAGCTGCTGGACCGCGTGGGCGACGTGATGAACAGCCGTGAACGGCTGCGCAGCCTGCTCGACGCGGTCGTGGGCATCGGCACCGACCTCGATCTGCACGCCACCCTCGAACGGATCGTCGTGTCGGCCTGTCACCTCGCGGACGCCAAGTACGGCGCGCTCGGCGTGATCGGCGGCGACCGGCAGCTGATCGAGTTCATCACGCACGGCATGGACCCGAAGACCCACAAGGGCATCGGCAATCCACCGACCGGCAAGGGCGTGCTCGGCCTGCTCATCGGCGATCCGCGCCCGGTACGCCTGCCCGACATCACCCGGCATCCGCAGTCGGCCGGGTTCCCGCCGGGCCACCCGCCGATGCACAGCTTCCTCGGCGTGCCCATCCGCGTCCGCGATCACATCTTCGGCAACCTCTACCTGTCGGAGAAGCAGGGTGCGCCCGAGTTCTCCGACGACGACGAGGAGATCATGGTCGCGCTCGCGGCCGCCGCCGGTGCCGCGATCGAGAACGCCCGCCTCTATGCGTTGGCCGGGCGCCGCCAGCGCTGGCTGCAGGCCACGGCCGAGGTGGCGGCCACGATCGCCGACGTGCACGACGCGGAGGATCCGCTGGCGATCGTGGTCCGCAAGGCCCGCGAGGCGGCTGACGCGGTCTTCACGACCGTCGTCCTGCTCGACGACGACGGCGACGGCCTGACCGTCGCGGCCTGCGACTCTTTCGAGCCCTTGGACGGCCTGGTCGGCGAGACGATTCCGCTGGAGGGCTCGGCGATCGAGGCCGCGATCACCCGTGGCGAGCAGTTGGAGGTCGAGCACGTCGGCAAGGCCGCCACCTGGCCGGTCGCCGTGCCGGAGCTGCGCGCGTCGATCTCGCCGTTCGGCCACTCGCGCGGCGCGCTCATCGTCGCCTACGCCGGCGAGCCCCGCGAGACCGAGGAGCTGCGCCTGGTGGGGCTGTTCGCCAGCCAGGCCGCGCTCGCCCTCGACCGCGCCCAGGCGCACCTCGATCGCGAGCAGTTGCTGCTGCTGTCCGACCGTGAGCGGATCGCGCGCGACCTGCATGACGTCGTCATCCAGCGGCTGTTCGCCACCGGTCTGCAACTGCAGACCGTGGCGGCGCTCGCGACGAAGCCCGAGGTGGCGAACCGCATCCACCAGTCCGTCGACGACCTCGACGCCACCATCCGCGACATCCGCGGCGCGATCTTCGAGCTGCGCGCCCCGACCGCCACCTCGCTCCGGGCCGAGATCCGCGGACTGGCCGAGCGCGCGTCCGCCGGGCTCGGGTTCCGCCCGGCGCTGCGGCTCGACGGGCCGGTCGACTCGGCCGTGCCGGTCGAGTTGCACGGCGACATCCTGGCCGTGGTCAACGAGGCTCTGTCCAATGTGATACGCCATGCGCAGGCGACCGAGCTGGAGATGGCTGTCGCGGTGCGATCGGGACGGCTGACGCTCACCGTTTACGACAACGGCCGGGGCGGCGCCAAGGAGTCCAGCGGGCTGGCCAACGCCCGCGAACGCGCCAAGCAGCACGGCGGCGACCTGGATCTGACCTCGCCACCGGACGAGGGCACTCGCCTGGTCTGGTCGGTGCCGCTGGCCTGACGGGACGGCTGTGATCAGTCTGCTGTACCGGCCGGTTCATCCGGGACGGCCATGATGACCTCGGCCAGCGCCCGCCGAGGCGACGCGGGCGGCTCGTCGCCGTAGCCGAGCCGGATGATCGCCTGAGCACGCCGGCCCAGCGCGCTGTCGTCGAACAGCGTACGCAGGTCGGCGTACTCCAAGGGCTGCGTCATCAGAGTGCTCTGCACGCCGTTGGCCGTGGCCGTCAGCAGGACGCGTTCCAGCGCCTGCCCGGCCCGCAGCCAGGCGTACGTGGAGTCGCCGGAACCGTAGAGGACCGCCAGCGTGGGATCGTCCTCGACCGCTCCGGGCCAGGCGAAGTCGGCGGAGTACGCGGGATCGGCCCGGCGCGACGTCTCCGCCCGGCGTACGGCGCCGAGGACCGCGTCCCGCAACGGCGAGTCGACGATCATCAGGTACGCCCCCTCGGCGGCAGCGGCCTGGACCAGTTCCGTCAGCACCGGCTCCGGCAGCTCGGCCGAGCGGAACGGGCCGCGGTTGGACCGTCGACGGGGAATCGCACCGGCCAACCGGCGCGCGAGATAGGTCGGCTGAACGCGCCCGCCGAAGGTGACCCGGGCCAGCAGATCCGCCTGCGACGGCTCCGGCAGCAGCGCGTACAGCGGCCGGTATCCGCGGGCCAGCAACGCGACCCGCAGATTCAGCACCGCCGCCCCGACCGAGATGGCGAGCTCGCGCCCGTTCGGATCGCTCGCCGCCGGCCGCCGGCTGCGGTCGGCGTACACGTCGACGCAATGCTCGCGCGGCAGGAACCGCCACGGCTGAGTGTTGTGAATGGACGGCGCGGCGATCGCGGCATCGAGGCACTCGGCGAGGATGGCGTGTCTCATCGGCACACGGTGCGCCGCATCGACGATGTGGCGTAGGGCCTTGTGGCGCAGCCGGTCGGGACTTTGTCCTCTGTCTGTGACCGAGACCGGTGAGCTGAGCTGGAGCGGCCCGGCGCCTGGCCAGCCCGCGAGGAGGGCCCGAGCGGACATCCACTTGGGAACGCGGGCGAGCCGGTGGGCCGGTCAGGGCGGTGTGGACCTTCGACGGTCCGCACCGCCCTTGCCTTATCTACACCGGACGCTGGGCTGAGGGTCCCGTCCAATCGGAGTCTTTGGTCCCGCCGAATCCGGGGACTGTGTCTCTGCTGCGGTGACCGTCCACAACCGATGCTTTGGGGGCAACGACGTGTTTCTCACCCCCTCCTGAAGGAGCACACCATGAAGCGCCGGACCCTCGACCTCCTGTTCAGCATCGGCGGGCTCGCCATCGCCGCGCTCCTGCTGGTCGCCGGCATCGTGCTGGGCGCCAACGCCAGCTTCGCCAACACCTACGTGCACGACCAGCTGGCCGCGCAGCACATCACCTTCAAGACCGCCGACACCCTCACCGGCGAGGAGAAGAAGGCGGCCTGCCTCGTCGAGTACGCCGGCCAGCCGATGACCACCGGCAAGCAGGCCGAGTGCTACGCCAACGAGTTCATCGGGCTGCACCTGAAGTCGATCGCCGGCGGCCAGACCTACGCCGACCTCGGCACACCGCAGACGCAGCTGAAGAACCAGCTGACCGAGGCGCAGAAGGCCACCCCGGTCGACCAGGCCAAGGTCGACGACCTGACCAAGCAGCTGGCCGACGTCAACCAGCAGCGCGAGACCGTCTTCAAGGGCGAGACCCTGCGCGGCCTGCTGCTGACCAGCTACGGCTTCAGCGAATTCGGCGCCAAGGCCGGTCAGGCCGCACTGGTCGCCTACGGTGCCGCCGCCTTGATGTTCCTGCTGGCGCTGGCCGGTTTCGCCCACGGCTTCACCACTCCGAAGTCGGCCGGGTTCGCCGTCGTCGAAGCCGAGCCGGCCAAGGCCACAGTCAAGTGATCTCCCCCGGGTCCGGCCCGGTGACGCTCCCGCGTCGCCGGGCCGTCCGGCTGTCCGCTGGTCAGGCGTGCTGGATGATGCCGCCGTCCGGAGCGATCTCGGCGATGCGGGCGAGGTCCTCCGCCGTGAGCACCAGGTCGGCGGCCGCGATGTTCTCGGCGACCCGGGCGGAGCTGCGCGAGCCCGGGATGGGCACGATGTCGGTCCGCTGCGCGAGCACCCAGGCCAGCGCCAGCTGCGCCACGGTCGCGCCCTTGCTCTCCGCGAGCTTGGTCAGCTCGCCGACGATCGCCACGTTGGCGTCGAAGTTCTCCGGGTTCCACCAGGCGACGCGCTGACGCCAGTCGTCAGCGGCCAAGCTGTCCCGGTGTTGGACCGCGCCGCTGAGGAACCCCCGCGCGATCGGCGAGTACGCCACCAAGCCGATGCCGAGTTCGTCGAGCACCGGCAGCAGCGGTTCGACGCCGCGGGCGAAGATCGAGTACTCGTTCTGCAGCGCCGAGATCGGGTGCACCGCGTGTGCCCGCCGAATCGTGTCGGCGTCGGCATTGGATAGTCCGAGGTACTTCACCTTGCCGGCCTGGACGTATTCCCGCATGACGCCGACGACGTCCTCAATGGGCACGTTCGGGTCCGGGATGTGCTGGTAGAGCAGGTCGATCGTGCCGACGCCGAGGTTGCGCAGGCTGTTGTCGACGACCTCGCGGATGTGCTCCGGCCGGGAGTCGCGGCCGAGCGTCGGGGTGAACCCGAACTTGGTGGCGATGGTCACCTGATCGCGGATCGGCGCGAGCGCGTTGCCGAGCAGCCGCTCCCCGACTCCCCAGCCGTACAGCTCGGCCGTGTCGAAGTGCGTCACGCCCAGGTCGTGCGCCTGGCGGATCGCGGCGATGGACTCGGTGTCGTCCGACGGCCCGTAGCCGATCGCCGTGCCCATCGCGCCGTAGCCGATCTCGGAGACGATGAGGCCTTCCCGGCCCAATGTCCTGTTCTTCATGGGTGTCGCTCCTCAAACTCAGCCAAAGTCAAACCGAACGGTTCGGTTTGAACGTACCGCGCGGATCCCACTCCGCCAAACCGAATGGTTCGGTTGAGTACGCTCAAAGGCATGGCGGCCCCGATCAGCACCGATTCGACGAGCGACCGCATCGTCGCCGCGGCCACGGCGGAGTTCTCCGAGCACGGCATCGCCGGCGCCCGGGTCGAGCGGATCGCCAAGGCGGCCAAGACGAGCAAGGAACGCGTCTACGCGCACTTCCAGAGCAAGGAGGCGCTCTACCGGTTCGTCGCGGCCCGGGAACTGGCGGCGGTGGCCGAGGCCACCCGGATGGACCCCGCCGACCTTCCGGGCTATGCCGGGCGGGTGCACGACTACTTCCTCCAGCATCCGGCTCGTCGGCGCCTGATGACCTGGGGCCAGATGGAGCTGTCCCTGGACGGGCAGACGTCCGGCGACCCGCTCCGCGAGTCCGTCCGCCACAAGGTCGAGCAGCTGCGCCAGGCGCAAGAGGCCGGTCAGCTCCACACCGGCTGGGACCCGATGGACGTCCTGATGTTCGTCAACCAGCTCGCCATGTCCTGGGCGGGAAATCCCGCCCTGGTCACCGTCCCCGAGGGGGACCGCGACGCTTTCCTCGCGGACCGCCGGGCGGCCATCGTCGCCGCCGTGCAACGGCTGTTCCCGGCCCACCGACCGTAATCTGCGGCGATCTGCCGCCCGGACTTCTGCCGCCCCCGGGTGTGCCTTGTTCAGGCTCTGACCGTCAGCCGTCGCGTGACGGCTTGGCCAGCAGCCCGATCAGGTCGGCCGCGGTGAGCACGCCGACCGGCTCGGCGACGGCGTCGACCAGGACCACCGCGTCCGTACCCAGCCGATGCATCACCTGAGCGGCCTGCCCGATCGTCGCGGTCGACACGATCATCGGCTGGTCCGGCTCCAGCAGCGCGGTGACGTGTACGTCGTCGAAGCACGCCGGGTCCGCCGCCCACGCACCGGCGACCAGCCGATCGCTGAGCATCCCCAGGCAGCGCCCGGCCGAGTCGACCACGACGAGATGGCGCAGGCCGGACGCGGCGAACGCGGTCAGCGCGTCGGACAGCGTCGCGTACTCCCGGACGGCGATCGCCGGTCGCGACATGATCGAGGCGACCCGCTGGTCGGTGAGCCGGGTACGCCGCGTCGCCGTGGGCGTCATGACCTCGCCTCCCCCGCCTGCGACGCGGCTCCGGCGGCTGGACCCAGCTCGCCGCCGACGATGCGGAAGTTCATGTCGACCTCCTTGCGCGGGTACCGCGGCGTCGCCGGGTCTCGGCGGTTTCCTGTCGCCCCGTATCCCTACTCCGAAGCTAGGAGCACCTCGGGCCGCCGCTCAGAGGCACCGGTCCCGCCCGTCGGGCCGAAGGTCCCATGGCGGGCCCATCTCAGGGCGAACGGCCCTGGGCGACGCCATCGGTCCTGGGAACGCTGGAGACATGAGGAGGATCGAGCGGCTGACCCCCACCGATCTCATCAACCTGTATGTCGAGTCGCCGTCGTCGCCCGCTCGGGTGGGCGCGCTTGCGCTGCTGGACCGTCCCGTGGAGCTGGGGACGTTGCGGAGGCGCATTGTTGACCGAGTGGCCGGAGCGCCCCGGCTGCGGCAGGTCGTCTACCGGCCGGGCTGGCTCGGCGGCCGGCCGATCTGGGTCGACTCGCCGAAGTTCGACGTCGGCCGCCACGTCAGGTCGGCCGTCCTGCCCGCGGGTGTACGGCTGACCGACTTCGCCGTACGCCTGGCCAACCGGCCCTTCGCCCGCGATCTTCCGCCGTGGCGGATCTGGCTCGTCACCGGCCTGCCCGACGGGAGCGCCGCCCTGGTATTCGCCATGCATCACGTGGTGGCCGATGGGCTGACCACGATTCGCATGTTCGCTGCGCTCGCCGATGACGCTCCGGCCGTCCCAGCGGGCCGTACGCTGCCTCGGCCTCCGTGGGTGGAGCTGGTTCGCGACAACGTCGCGCGACGGTTGGCCGGCCTGCGTACGCTGCGGCGGCCCAGCGCCACGACCTTGCGGCAGATGGCCGGTCTGCGCAACGCGCCCCGCACGTCGCTGAACGGGCCGGTCGGTGCGCACCGGCGGCTCGACGCCGTCACGCTGGATCTCGATCGGGCCAAGGAAACCGCGCATCGCCACGGTGCCAAGGTGAACGACGTCGTGTTGACGCTGGCGGCCGGCGGGCTCCGTGCGCTGCTGCGATCTCGGTCCGAACCGACGGACGGCGTCGAGTTGCACGCCACGGTGGCCGTGTCGGTACGCGAGGCGGGTGCCTCCGACGGCGGCAACCGCACCGGCGGCTTCGCGGTACGCGTGCCGTTGACCGCCGATGTGCACCGGCGCCTGGAAGCGATCGCACGCGAAACCGCCGTAGCGAAGGGCGGCCAAGCGCCGACGGCGGGAAACGCCCTGCTGATCGGGCTGTCCCGACTAGGCGTGCTGCGCTGGTTCAGTCGCCGCCAGCGAATGATCAACTTCATGGAGAGCGACGTGATCGGTCCGGCCGCGCCGGTGCGGCTGCTCGGAGCGACCGTTCTCGAGGTCGTCCCGATCGGGACCGTCGTGGGCAACATGACCATCGGCTTCCTCGCGGTGTCGTACGCGGGGAGACTTGTCGTCGCCGTCCAGGCCGATGCCGACCGTCATCCCGATCTGCCGGTTCTGCTGGCCGCGATGTGCCACGAGGCCGACCAGCTGGCGATTCACGCCGATCAGGTGCTGCACGGCATCCCCGCCGTGTGACCTGGATTACCGCCGTTCATAGCGGGCCGGCCCGTCTCGTCTTAGGTGCATGAAGATCTTTCTTGCCGGGGCATCCGGCGCGATCGGCACCCAGCTCGTCAGCCAGCTCGTGGCGCGCGGCCACGAGGTCGTCGGCACTACGCGTACGCCGGCCAAGCTGGGCGCGTTGCGGGCGTTGGGGGCCGAAGCGGTGGTCGTCGACGCGCTCGATCCCGAATCCGTGGCGGAGGCGGTCGCCCGAGCCGAACCGGAGGTCGTCGTGCACCAGCTGACGGCGTTGAGCGGGCCGCTCGACTTCCGGCACGCCAAGCAGATGGCGGCCGCGACCGACCGGCTGCGTACGGAGGGCACCGATCACCTGCTGGCAGCCGCCCGCGCGGCCGGCGTACGCAAGATCGTGGCGCAGAGCAACGCCCTGTGGATGCAGCGCACCACCATGCGGCTCGCCGACGAGACCGAGCAGATCGAACCGGATCCGCCGGCCGACCTGCGTACGTCGGTGGCCGCGTTGCGGCATCTGGAGGCGGCGGTCACCTCGATCAGCTGGGCCGACGGCATCGCCCTTCGTTACGGTGGCTTCTATGGCCCCGGCACCAGTCTCAGCGCCGCACCGGACGCGGGCATGACCCAGCAGATCCGGCAGCGCAAGTTCCCGATCGTCGGCGGCGGCACCGGCGTGTGGTCGATGGTCCACATCGCCGACGCCGCGTCGGCCACCGTCGCAGCCGTCGAACGCGGCACGACCGGCGTCTACCACGTCGCCGACGACGATCCGGCCGCCATCGCCGTCTGGCTGCCCGAACTGGCCCGCGTCCTGGGCGCTCCGCCGCCGCGACGGGTGCCGGCCTGGCTCGTACGCCTCGTCGCCGGGAAGGGCGCGGTGAGCTTGATGACCCAGGCGCGCGGCGTCACCAGCGACAAGGCCAAGCGGGAGCTGGGCTGGACGCTGCGCTACCCGAGCTGGCGTACCGGCTTCCGCGACGGGATGGCCTGACCGCCGTGCCGGAGACGGATCTGTTCAGTGAGCTGCGGCCGAAGGCCTTCGCCATCGCGTACCGGATGCTCGGCAGCGTCAGCGACGCCGAGGACGTGGTGCAGGAGGCCTTCCTGCGGATGCACCAGACGATGCGCCGGGGTGAGCCGATCGCCTCGCCCCGGGCGTACCTGGCGACGCTGGTCACCCGGCAGGCCATCGACCAGCTGCGGTCGGCCCGCGTACGCCGGGAGCGCTACGTCGGCGAGTGGCTGCCCGAGCCGCTGGTCACCGATCCGTCTCCGGCGGAGCAGGCCGAGACGGCGGATTCGCTGTCGCTGGCCTTCCTGGTGCTGCTGGAGAACCTGACCCCGGCGCAGCGGGCGGCCTTCCTGCTCCGGGAGGTGTTCGACTACCCCTACGCCGAGGTCGCCGAGATCATCGGCACCGATGTGGACACCGCCCGGCATCTCGTCGCCCGCGCCCGCGATCATGTGCGTCAGCGCCGCCCGCGCTATCACGCCTCGCCGCAGCAGCGCGACGAGCTGACCAGGCGCTTCTTCGCCGCCGCCGAACGCGGCGACCTGTCCGAACTGGAGCGGTTGCTGGCCGACGACGTGGCGTTCCACGGCGACGGCGGCGGCAAGGTCCCCGCGCTCGGCCGCCCGGTCACCGGCCGGCATCAGGTCGCCGTGATCCTGGCGCGCTGGCTGCCCCGCCTGGCTCAACTCGGCGTACGCGTCGAGGTGACCACGGTCAACGGCCAGTCCGGGGTGGTCGCTTCGGACGCCGAGGGCCGCATCGTCGGCGTTCTCGGCGTCGGCATCGTGGACGGCCGGATCCAGACCATCCACTCCGTCGTCAACCCGGACAAGCTTCAGCACCTCGGGGCGACCAGCGAGCTGGGGCTCCAACCGAGGTCCAGCTTCAGGCCTCGGGACTGACAGCGCGGATGTCGGAGCCTTGGCCTACTGTGGCGGCATGGTCGCTCAGGTGAGACGCACCAGACACTACCGACTGCATCTGGCCGGGCTGCGGCTGACCGTGGCCGGCATCCTGACCTGCGGCGCGGCCGCCGTCCTCGGTGAACTGCGCCACCACCTGCCCGCCGTCGCCCTCGTCTTCCTGGGCTTCGCGCAGATCCTCTACGGCCTGCTGCTGGCGACAACGTCGTTGCTGGCCCTCCGGGGCGCCCGGGAAGACATCTCCATCTGGCGGATGGCCCGGGCCGCCGCGCGTGACCTGCTCTGGCTGCCCGGCGGACTAGACCGGCTCTGAGCCCTCGACCGCTCGACGCGCTCGACCGCGCGATGGGATCGCTCCCGAGCTGGGCACCCGGCGGGCCGGCAGGACCAAAGTCCCACAGAGCAGGGACTACCTCTCTGGCCGGCCGGGCGGCGCCGGACCACGCTTACCCGGTGAGGTCTAGTTCGCTGGCCCGCGGCCAGCGCACCACACCGAGGAGGCAGCGATGTCGGTGCCGGTCTGGACGGATACGAACGGGGTGGCCGCGACGGGCGCGGAACAGATCAGAAGGCAGCCCTGGACGCCCGTCGTCGGATGCCCGGGCGTCTTCATCAAGGAGCT
Source organism: Hamadaea sp. NPDC051192 (assembly GCF_040682475.1). NCBI lineage: Bacteria > Bacillati > Actinomycetota > Actinomycetes > Micromonosporales > Micromonosporaceae > Hamadaea > Hamadaea sp. NPDC051192. The sequence goes on along the minus strand of NZ_JBFBAZ010000023.1, from coordinate 70,727 downwards.
GTCGCGGCGCGGGGAGCTTGCCGACGTGCTCCTGCGCATCGAACCGGGGGCGAGTACGCCCGGCCGCCCGCATCAGCGGATCGAGCAGCACATCTGGGTGCTGGAGGGGGAGGCCGCCATCGGTTTGCACCGGCTGTCCGTCGGGGGATACACCGTGGTGCCGCCGGGCACCGCTCACCCCATCCACGCGATCGGGTCGTGGGGATGCGTTCTCTTGCAGTCGCAGATCCCGCTTCCGGCCGGCTCGGTCACCGAAATCGTTTCCACGAGCTGCCAGCAGTAGCCACGCGTGTCACGCTTTCCAGTGATTACATCGAATGCTGGGTTCGCCGTGCGGCGAGAATCTCGCGAGGCCCTCGACCTGGTCGAGGCCCGCGGCGTACTGTACGAATCGTGCTCACATCATTGGTCGAGCACGATTGGCTCGACGGAGTCTGGCTCGCGAAGTTGACCGGCGACTTCACGGACACGGGGCATGTCGACCTCCGGCGGATCATCCGAAAGTGCCTCGCAGACGACCCTGCGGCCATTGTGGTCGACTTGGTCGATGTGACGTCGGACGGCGAGGTGCTCGCCACTGCACTGGCCACCGAGCAGCGCCGGGCGGCCAAGCAGGGCATCGCGCTCGCGTTCGTCCTGCGGGCGAAGATCGCCGAGGAGCTGAAGTCCACGATCATGGGCCGGCACCTTGCCGTCTTCCCCACCGTCGAGGCTGCCCGATTCCTCGCGGTCCACCTCGTTCCCCATCGATGGCTGCACCTGACCCTGGAATCGCAGCCGCAGTCGGTCGCCTACGCCCGGAATCAAGCCGGCGCCGCCTGTCTCGACTGGGGTGTGCCGTGGTTGCAGGGCGCCGCCCGCCTCATCGCCTCCGAGTTGGTGGACAACGCGATACGCCACGGTGGCGGCGTCGCCGAGCTGACCGTCTCGCTGCAACGAGAGCTGCTTCGGATTCGCGTACACGACCGCAGCGAACACTTGCCGTCGTTGCGCGTACCCGCCTCGCCGTGGGGCGACTGGCAGGACAGCACGAGCGGGCTTCAGCGCGTCGACGCGTACGCCACCGCATGGGGAGTCAGGAAGGTCGACGACGGCAAGGTCGTCTGGGCGACGGTCCGCGTCCATGACACCGCATCGGCCAAGTCACGCCTCGAAGGGCAGCCGTCGGCGCCGAGCCGGCCGTCCGGCCACGCGGTCGCCGTCGGAGACATGGTCCTCGATCCGGTTACCCGGCTGGTGTCGCTGGACAACCGGGCGATCCAGTTGAGTTCGCATGAGTTCGAGCTGCTGGACTACCTCATGCGCCGGGCCGGTCAGATCGTCACCAAGCGGCAGCTGCTGACCGACGTCTGGCGGTTGCCGGACGACGCCGCCAGCGGAGTCGTGGACGACGGCATCCACTCGTTGCGCGAGAAACTGGGCGAGGAGGGATCAGCCCTTCCCTACCTGCACACCGTGCCGGGGCTGGGCGTACGCCTGACCCCGCCCGCCGACGAGTGATCGCTCAGGCCAGCGACAGGAACAGCTTCTCCATCCGCTCGAGGTTGACGGTCTGGTCCTCGCCCGAGTTCTTGGCCTCCATGCACTGCTGCAGCCCGCTGGCGACGATCTTGAATCCGGCCCGGTCGAGCGCCCGGGAGACCGCGGCGAGCTGGGTCACGACGTCGGCGCAGTCGCGGCCGTCCTCGAGCATCGCGATCACGCCGCGAATCTGACCCTCGGCACGGCGCAGGCGGCGTACGACGTCGCCGACGGCGTCGGTTTCGATCTGCATGGCGGACTCCTTCCGGTCACGGACGCCCAGTGCAACATACGCCCGGGGGTATCGATTCCCGCTGGGCCGTGTGACCCATCCGACGGCGTGCCGGAACGCGTACGCCTTGACGACGCCCAGGTCCGAGCAGCTATGGTGGCTGCATTCCATACCCCCCAGGGTATTGGAATCTCAGATCGAGATACCCCCCAGGGTATCAATGGGCCGGCCGTCTGGCGCGTTTGAAAGGAACACCGTGGTGCACATCGTCCCGATCGACACCCCGACCTTGGGCGACCGCAGCTACCTCGTCCACGACGGGCAGGAAGCCTTCGTCGTCGACCCGCAGCGCGACATCGACCGCGTGCTCGCCCTCGCCGCGGACGCGGGCGTGCGGATCACCCACGTCTTCGAGACCCACATCCACAACGACTACGTCACCGGCGGGTTCGCCATCGCCGAGGCGACCGGCGCGGCGTACCACGTCAACGCCGCCGACTCGGTGACCTTCGCGCGGATGCCGGTGTCGGACGGCGACGTGATCGCCATCGGCGACCGCATGCGGGTCACCGTCCTGGCGACGCCTGGTCACACCTTCACCCACCTGTCCTACGCCTTGTCCGCCGATGACCGCGAGATCGCCGTCTTCACCGGAGGCTCGCTGCTCTACGGTTCCGTGGGCCGGCCCGACCTGCTCGGCCCGGACCACACCCACGAGCTGGTACGCCTCCAGTACGCGTCGGCTCACCGCCTGGCCGACGACCTTCCCGAGACCGCCGGGGTCTATCCGACGCACGGGTTCGGCAGCTTCTGCTCGGCCACCCAGTCCGGCGCGACCGCCGCCACCCTGGCCACCGAGAAGGCGACCAACCCGGCGCTGATCCAAGCCGAGCAGGAGTTCGTCGACGACATCCTGGCCGGGCTGGACGCCTGGCCCGCGTACTACGCCCACATGGCCACCGCCAACAGCGAAGGACCGGCCGCGCCGGATCTCTCGGAACCCGAGGAGGCCGACGCCACGCAGCTCCGGCGACGCATCGCCGACGGCGAGTGGGTCGTGGACCTGCGCAACCGGGTCGCGTTCGCCGCCGGGCACGTCGCCGGCACGCTCAACTTCGGCCTCGACGGCAGCTTCGCCACCTACCTGGGCTGGCTCATCCCGTGGGGCACACCGGTGACCCTGCTCGGCGAGACGCCCGAACAGGTGGCGGAGGCGCAGCGGGAGCTCGTCCGGATCGGCATCGACCGGCCCGCGGCCCAGGCCACCGGCCGCCCGGCCGGCTGGGCCGGCGAGCAGCCCTTGGCGAGCCATCCGCGCGCCACGTTCGCCGAGCTGCGGCAGGTACGCCACCACCGGCCAGTCGTAGTGCTCGACGTGCGGCGGTCGCTCGAGTGGAAGTCGGCGCACCTTCCGGGCGCGACGCACATCCCGCTGCACGAGCTGCCCAGCCGTCTCGCGGAGGTCCCGGACGGCGAGGTGTGGGTTCACTGCGCCGCCGGCTATCGCGCGTCCATCGCGGCCTCGTTGCTGGCCGCGGCGGGCCGCCAGGTCGTGCACATCGACGACGACTTCGCCGACGCCAGGCCCGACACCGTCCACTAGCGACACCACCAGCGCTCCCAGCGAAACCACGAGAGAAAGCAGCACATCGCCTCATGACCGCACAGACCCGACCGCCTCGCCTCGACGCCACGACCTTGCGGAGCTGGCTGTCCGAGCCCGACGCACCACGTGTCATCGACGTGCGTACGCCGGCCGAGTTCGAGACCGCGCACATTCCCGGCTCCTACAACGTTCCACTGCATCTGCTGCAGGAGCACACCGGTGAGATCGCCGGGCACCTCGATCAGGACGTCGTGCTCGTCTGCCGCTCCGGCCAGCGCGCCACCCAGGCCGAGCGGCAGCTGGCCGCCACCGGCCTGGCCAACGTGCATGTGCTCGACGGCGGCATCCTCGCCTGGCAGCAGCAGGCCGCCCCGATCAAGGCCGGGCGCGCCCGCTGGGACATCGAACGTCAGGTCCGCCTGGTCGCGGGCAGCCTGGTCGTCCTGTTCGTCCTCGGCGGACTGGTCATTCCCGGCCTGCAGTACGCGGCGGCCGCGATCGGCGCCGGGTTGGCGATCGCGGCGCTCACCAACACCTGCGCCATGGGCATGCTGCTGGCCAAGCTGCCCTACAACCGCGGGGCGTCCTGCAACCTCGACAGCGTGGTCGCTCAGCTGCGTACCGGGGCCACACCGTGACCTTGGCCGTCACGCTCGCCGCCGCCGTCGGGATCGGGCTGCTGCTCGGCCTGCTCGGCGGCGGCGGGTCCATCCTCACCGTGCCCGTGCTGATCTACCTCGCCGGCCAGGCACCGGAGGCGGCGATCCCGGCGTCGTTGTTCGTCGTGGCGGTCACCAGCGCGGTCGCGCTCATTCCGCACGCCCGCGCCGGCCGGGTGAAATGGCGCGTCGGGCTCGTCTTCGGCGTCGCCGGCCTGGCCGGGGCGTACGCCGGCGGCCGGCTGGCCGCGCACCTGCCGGCAACCGTGCTGCTGGTGGGATTCGGCCTGCTCATGGCGGCCGCCGCGACGGTCATGATCCGCTCCTGCCGCCGGCCGGTCCGTCCCGCGCCGCATGCGGGGCGGCTGCCGATCCTGATCGGGCTGGGCGTCACCGTCGGGCTCGTCACCGGCCTCGTCGGGGCCGGCGGCGGCTTCGTCATCGTCCCCGTCCTGGTCCTGCTGGCCGGTCTGCCCATGGCGGCCGCCGTCGGCACGTCGTTGCTGGTCATCACCCTCCAGGCGGCCGCCGGCCTGGCCGGGCATCTGCAGCACGCCGTCATCGACTGGCCCATCACGCTCGCCGTCACGGCCCTGGCCATCGTCGGCAGCCTGGCCGGCGCCCGGCTGTCCGCTCACCTTCCCGCCCAGCTGCTGCGTACCAGCTTCGGCTGGTTCCTCGTCGCCATGGCCGGCACGGTCCTGCTGGCGCAGGCCCCGGCCGCAGCGCGCCATGCGTTAGCCGGCACCTCCGGCGGCCGGATCGCCCTCGTCGCCGGATGCGCCGCGCTCGCCGTCGCCGCCGCGAGACATGTGCGTATCTGCCGCGCCAGCACGCCCCGTCCGCGCTGACGACCGCCACCTCGTCGCGCGAGACGGACGCCCTGTCTGAAGGAATACGCATGACCGTCGCCACGGAAGCCCGCCGACCGGCCACCGTTCGGCTTGGCCTTCGGGAGAACCTCGCCCAGTTCGCCGTCCTGGTCGCTGTCAACGCGGCCGTCGGCGGCATGATCGGGCAGGAACGCACCGTCCTGCCGCTGCTCGCCGACCAGGTGTTCGCCGTCGGCGCGTTCACCGCCTCGCTGACGTTCATCGGCGCGTTCGGCATCACGAAGGCCCTCGCGAATCTCGTTGCCGGAAGTCTGTCCGACCGCTACGGGCGCAAACCCGTCCTGATCGCGGGCTGGCTCATCGGACTGCCCATTCCCCTGCTGCTCATGTGGGCGCCTGCCTGGGGCTGGGTGGTGGCCGCCAACGTCCTGCTCGGCGTGAACCAGGGACTGACCTGGTCGACCACGGTCGTCATGAAGATCGACCTGGTCGGCCCGCAGCGCCGGGGCCTGGCGATGGGGCTCAACGAGGCGGCCGGATACGGCGCGCTCGCCACGACCGCGCTGGTCACCGGATGGCTGGCCGCCGAGCACGGGCTGCGCCCGGCGCCGTTCTGGCTCGGCCTGGCCTTCGCCGCCGTCGGCCTCGGCCTGTCCGCCACCCTCGTGCGGGAGACCCGCCACCACGCCGACCTCGAAAGCGCCATCCATGCGCCCACCCGTGACGACGGCGGCGAACCGATCAGCGGGCGGCAGATCTTCCTCCACACCTCGATCCGGGAGAAGGCCCTGTCCGCTGCGAGCCAGGCAGGGCTGGTGAACAACCTCAACGACGGGCTCGCCTGGGGCCTGTATCCCCTCCTGTTCGCCACCAGCGGCTTGGACATCCCGCACATCGGCGTACTCGTCGCCCTCTACCCCGCCGTCTGGGGCGTCGGCCAGACAGTCACCGGATGGCTGTCCGACCACTGGGGCCGCAAGTGGCTCATCACCGCCGGAATGCTGCTGCAGTCCGTCGGCATCGGGCTGGTCGCCGCAGCGGACACCTTCAGCATGTGGGCCATCGCCGCCGTACTCATGGGTGCCGGCACCGCACTGGTCTATCCGACGCTGCTCGCCGTCATCGGCGACGTGGCGCAACCTGCCTGGCGCGCCCGTGCCGTCGGCGTGTACCGGCTGTGGCGCGACCTCGGCTACGCGGTCGGGGCGCTCGTCGCCGGCGTCACCGCCGACATGTTCGGCTTGCGCCCAGCGATCTGGGTCGTCGCCGTCATCACTGCGGCGTCGGGTGTCGTCGTCGCCACCCGCATGTACGAAACCCACCGACGTGGCGCGTCTGCCTGACCGCAGCGCTGCAGCGGCACGCCTCCTACCCGTGACGTCGGTCGACCGCGTGCACCATGGCCGCGACCTGCTGGGCGTACTGCTGAATGGTCGATTCGCTCAGCCGCCCAGGATGAATCACCGGCTCCTCCGCTACGCGTGACGCGACTGGCACGTGGGTCTGCTGCAGCACGCACCCCGTCCCCGCGACCGCACGGATCGGGTGCGATGCGCCTGCGGGCACGTACGCGTACGAGCCCGACGGCAGGTTGTGCCCGGCGACCTCGGCCTCCCCCGACAGCACCCAGATGTGCTGGTCGGCCGCGGGGTGCGGGTCGCCCGGCGTCATCGCGCCGTCGTCGTAGCGGAGGAGTTCGTAGACCAGGTCGCCGTGGCGGCCGAGTTCCTTCACGCGCACTCCGCCGCAGCCGGCCACCGGCCGCCACGGCTGCGCGTCGATCTGTTCCGGACGCAACCCGACGAGGTTTTCCATCGGCGCTGCAGGCGACATGATCGTCATCGCGACCCTCCCTCCGAATGTCACGGCCCGTCCCGTCCCCTCGGACGGTGCGGCTTTGCTCCGCTTTCGTGGCCGATGCCTAGGATCAGGATGCGCCGCCGACCGCCCCGCACGGACGGTGTTTCGGCCTATCCGGACGGGACTTTCGACCTGATCCTCCCGGCCATGACCAGCCCGAACAGAAGTACCAGCCGGCTCGGACCGCCTGGAACAAATGGGCGCGGCGGGCGGGGCCGAAGAAGGGTTCTCCGGCAAGTGGCGCGATGATGGCAGCCATGAGCCTGCCGACCGCCGACAGCGGCTTCCCCGTCGCCGCCCTCGCCCCGCTGATCCTGCTCGGCCTGGCGTTCGTGGCTTACTGCCTGTACGACTTGTCCCGGACAGACGTGCGTTACCTGCCGAAATGGGCGTGGGCCGTCATCTGCGTGATCTCGATCCCCATAGGCGGCATCGTCTACCTGCTCGTCGGCCGGAACCCGCGATGATCGTCCAAACCGCGGGCCTGACCAAGCGCTATGGGACGCATGCCGCGCTGGACGGGGTCGACCTGAGCGTTCCGCCCGGATCGGTGTACGGGCTGGTCGGCCCGAACGGCGCGGGCAAGACGACCCTCCTGGGCATCCTGGCCGGTCTGCGGCGGCCGACCAGCGGCGAGATCGGCGTGTCCGCCGCCCGCAGCCGGGTCGCCATGCTGCCCGACACTCCGCAGTTCGACCCGTGGCTGACCGGTCGCGAGGTGGTCCTGCTCGCCGCGCACCTAGCCGCCGGGCCCGGTGGCCGGCCGGTCACCGCCGAACGCGCCGACGCCGTCCTGGCCGACAGCGGGCTCGCCGACGCCGCCGATCGCCGGGTCGGCGGTTACTCCCGGGGAATGCTGCAACGGCTGGGCTTCGCGGCCACCATCGTCGGCGACCCCGAACTGTTGCTGCTCGACGAACCGGCTTCGGCACTCGATCCGATCGGACGGCGCGAGGTGCTCGACCTGATCGCCCGGCTGCGCGGCCGGGCGACCGTCGTGTTCTCCAGCCACATCCTGGCCGACGTCCAGGAGGTCTGCGATCGCATCGGCATCATGCGCGACGGGCGGCTGCTGTTCCAGGGCACCGTCGAGGATCTGCTCGTCGGCCGGGCCACTCCGGCGTACCGCGTCCGGCTGCGCGGCGGCGCGCCAGAGGTCGAGGCACGGCTACGCGACCAGCCCTGGGTGACAGACGTCCGCCCGGAGACCGGCGGCCTGCTCGTCGGCGTACGCACCGTGACGGACGCCGAGACCCACCTGGCCGGGGTGCTCGCCGCAGCCGGAGCTCAAGTGATCAGCCTCGGACCTCGCGAGGCCGATCTGGAAGACGTGTTCCTGGAGTTGATGTCGTGACCTTGTGGCGGTTGGAGTGGCTGCGGCTGGCGCGGACCAGGCGCCTGCTCACGATTCTCGCGGTGTACGCGTTCTTCGGCTTGACCGGTCCGCTGACCGCCCGATACGTCGGCGAGATCCTGCGGGCGGTCGGCACCGAAGGCGTCCAGGTCACCTTCCCCGAGCCGACGCCGGCCGACGGCATCGCCCAGTTCGTCGGCAACGCGTCGCAGATCGGCCTGCTCGTCGTCACCATGGTGGCGGCCTCCGCCCTGGCGTTCGACGCCCGCCGCGAGATGTCGGTCTTCCTGCGGACGCGCTTGACCAGCGTGCGGCCGGTCGTGCTCACGGCGTACGCGGTGAACGCGGCGGCCGCCGTCGCCGGGTTCGCCCTCGGGACGGCCTGCGCCTGGTACGAGACGGCGGTCCTGATCGGCGCCCCGCCGGCCGGATCGATGCTCATCGGAGTCGCGTACAGCTCGGTCTTCCTGGCCTTCGCGGTGGCCCTGGTGGCGCTCGTCGCCGCGCTCGTCCGCGGAGTTCTCCCCACGGCCGGGGTGGCGCTGGTCTGTTGTTGCTCACCGGCGTCGCCGGCAGTCTGGCCGGAATCAGCCGGTGGCTGCCGACCGGCCTGCTGAACGCGTTGGCGGACCTGACCGCCGGGCGGCCCGCGACCGACTTCCTGCCCGGTCTGGTGATCACGGTGGTGCTCACGGCGGCGGCGTTGGGCGGCGCGGTCCTGCTGGGTGACCGGCGCGAGGTCTAGGCAGCACGCTCCGGGAGGTCGTGCCGCTCGATCACGCGCAACCGCACGTGACGAGCACGCTCGGCGAGCTGCACACCCCTGCCGGCGCGTCGATCAGGACGAGGCTCCCCCCCAATAGCCCGCTGCATCCGGGTGCCCGCCGGCGGCATCTTGCCGACACCGTGTTGCTAAGATGCCGACATGATGTCGCTAACTTCCTTGGCAGGTCGCTGATGTTCCTGGCACTTCGCGAGCTGCGCCACGCCCGCGTGCGGTTCGCCTTGATGGGTGCGGTGATCGCACTGATCGCGGTCTTGATGGTGATGCTCTCGGGCTTGTCGGTCGGGCTCGTGCGGGACGGCGTCTCCGGGTTGCAGAACCTCCCGGTGACGTCCTTCGCCTTCGCGCACGGCGTACAGCATGATTCGGCGTTCTCCCGCAGCGTCGTCGACTTGGCGGCGGTGGACGCCTGGCGGGCGCGACCGGGGGTCGCCGACGCGGCCCCGTTCGGCAACCTGCTGGTCAACACCCGCACCGATCGCGGAGCCGAGATCGATTTGGCGTTGTTCGGCGTACGGCCGGACTCGTTCGTCGCACCGGCGGTGAGCCTCGGCGACCGGCTCGGTTCGCCTGACGGGATCGTGGTGAGCCCGACCGCGCTGAAAGCCGGGCTGCACATCGGCGACGTCGTCACCGTCGCCCGGTTGGGCACGGTGTTACGGGTCGTGGGCGTGACCGAGCAGCAGGCCACGTTCGGCCACGTCGACGTGGCATTCATCCCGCTTCCGCTGTGGCAGGAGATCAGGTCTGGAACCACACCCGGCGCGCCAGTCCCGGCACATGCCGCGCAGGAGATCACCGCGGTTGCGGTACGCGCCGAAACCGGGCAGACGGTGAATCTCACCGCCGGTGACGCCGCAGCAGGCACCGAGAGTCTCACTCGTTCCCAGTCGTACGGAGCGTCGCCCGGCTACACGGCCGAGACGACGACGCTCCAACTGATCCAGGGCTTCCTGTATGCGATCTCGGCCTTGGTCGCGGGCGCCTTCTTCGCGGTGTGGGCAATCCAGCGCAAGCAGGAGGTAGCGGTCCTCCGTGCCCTGGGTGCCTCGACCGGCTGGGTGTTGCGTGACGCGCTTGTGCAGGCGTTCGCCCTACTGGCCGGCGCCGTCACCGTCGGGGTCGGCATCGGACTGGCGCTCGGCGGCTACATCGCCGGCGGTGGCGCTCCGTTCGCGCTGAGCACGCCGAGCATCAGCGTCGCCGCGGCCGGTTTGGTCGCGCTCGGTCTGATCGGGGCGAGTGCCGCCGTCGTCCGGCTCACCGCCGTCGACCCCGCCACTGCATTGGGAGGAAACCGATGAGTCCTCGCCCCGCCCCGGCCGCCACCGACTCGCGTACCGACATCGCCCTGAAGCAGCCCGGTCTCGTGATGCGCGCGGTATCCCTGCGACACGGCACCGCGGCCGAGATCGTCCAGGCCCTCGATGATGTCCACCTCACGGTCCGGCCTGGCGAACTGGCCGCCGTCGTCGGGCCGTCTGGGGCGGGAAAGTCCAGCCTGCTGGCGGTCGCCGGTGGGTTGGCCTGCCCTGATCATGGAACCGTCACAGTGGCCGGGCACGACATGACCGTCGCCAGCCGGCGCGTTCGTACCGGTCTACGACGACGCCACATCGGGTTCGTGTTCCAGTCGGGCAATCTGTTGCCCGCGTTGACCGCGATCGATCAGCTGCGGCTGGCTCAGCGCATCGCGCCGCGCGCCGAGCGTACCCACCGTGACGCGTACGAAATGCTGACTGAAGTCGGGCTGGCCGACAAGGCCGACCGACGGCCCGACCAGCTGTCCGGCGGGGAACGCCAACGCGTCGGTATCGCTCGGGCGCTCGTGACCGAGCCCAGCGTGCTGCTGGTCGACGAGCCCACTGCGGCGTTGGACCGGGCACGCAGCCATGACATCGTGCGCCTGCTGGCCCGCGAGGCAACCCGCCGGTCGGTCGCGGTGGTCATGGTCACCCACGACCACGACGTGCTGCAATACTGTGACACGGTCTACGAGATGATCGACGGGAAGCTCACCATCGGCGGATAGCCGTGACAGCGGGGCGGGCGGCCACGCGCCGCCGGAAGGACGAGGGACAACGGCAATGCCGAAGATCCAAGCCTCGACCGTCGCCGAACACCGGGCCGCACAACGTGCTTCGCTCCTGGAAGCCGCCCGTACCCTGCTGTCGCAAGACCCCGACCAGATCCCGAGCCTCGCCGATGTCGCTCAGCACGCCGGCCTCGCCCGCTCGAGCGCGTACTCCTATTTCAAGTCCCGCACGGACATGTTCGACGCGCTTGTGACCGACACCTTTCCCCGATGGGCGGCCTACGTCGGTAAGCACATGAACGCCGTCAGCGCACCGGGACCGAAGATCCTCGCCTACGTCGAGGCCAATCTCCAGTTGGTCGCCCGGGGAGACCACGCACTGGCCCGTGCGCTGGCGGCGATCGGCAGCAGCGAGACCCTCGCCGCCTCGAGCCGGCTCCTGCACGACAGCCTCGAAGCGCCGTTGCGTGTCGCGCTGGCCGACCACGGCGCGGCTGACCCGGACCACATGGCCGAAGTGATTCAGTCGATCGTTTACACCCTCAGCCGAATGATCGAGAACGGGACCTCCCTGCGATCCGCTACCGCCCTGGCCCGCGAATTGCTCGGCCCGTACACCCGGCAAGCGCCGGGCACGGATGAGGAGTAGATCGCGCCTCCTATGGTGTGATCATGACGATTCCGCAGGCGCCCTACACCCCTCAGCCTCCGGCCAAGAAGGGCTTCTTCACCCTGCCGCGCGTCTTGATCGGCGTCGGCCTGGTCCTGGTGCTCTGCTGCGGCGGTCTCGCCTTCGGCGGTTACAAGCTGTTCGACACGGTCAAGGACGCCCTCGCCCCCGCCCGGGACGCGGCCGTCGCGTTCCTCGACGAGGTGGAAGACGGCGACGACGCCGGGGCGTACGCCATGTTCTGCGAGGACATGAAGGCGACGGCCACACAGAGCCAGTTCACCGCGGGTGTGGAACAGCGTGGGCGGACCAGGGATCACAAGATCACCGGTGTTTCCGTGAGCACGGTCAACGGCGTGTCCACGGGGACCGTGACCGCGACCCTGACCGAGGCGGGCGGTGGCACTCGGCAGACCATGATCGTGATGGCCAAGGAAGCCGGCACCTGGAAGGTGTGCAGCAACCCGTTCTGATTTGCGCCCCGCAGCGCCGGTTATCCCGGTTGCCGGGGGCGCTGTCCGAGGCCGGCTCAAGGACCGGCCAAAGGTCCCTTGACGGGCCGCCGCAAGCGGGCTGAGCTGGAGGTATGGCGTCCTCTACGCGGACGCCGGCAGAGCGTGAGGGGGCACGCGATGGATCACAAGGACATCGTCCGGAAGCTGACCGACGAACTCTGGAACAAGGGCAACCTGGAGATCTGCGACGACGTGTACACGAGCAACTGTTCGTTCCACGACCCGAGCTTCCCGATCGACGGCATCGCCGGCATTAAGCAACAGGTCGCCGAGTTGCGCGCGGCACAGCCGGATCTCCACATGGACGTCCAGGAAGTGCTGATGGACGGCGATCTGACCTGCGCCCGCTGGACCTGCGGCGGCACCGCCCGCAACGAGTTCCGGGGCATCCCGCCGACCGGCAAGAGCTACGTGATGACCGGTCTGGTCATGGACAAGTGGGAAGGCGACCGGATCGTCGAGGAGTGGGTCAACTACGACCTGCTGGGCGCGCTGACGCAGCTCGGCGTGATCCCGTCGATGGAAGAGGCGGCGAAGTCCGGCAGCCGGCACGAGTCCGGCCTGGCGATGTGACCAGCCATCCGGGACGGTGAGGCCGTCAGCCGCGCGCGTACGCGACGACGGCGGCGGCCACGTCGAGCGCTCCGTGTCCGGTCGACTTGAACACCGTGAGTTCGTCGTCGACCGGCGGGTGATCACCGGCGAGCACGGAGCCGAGCAGGACCACCCGATCCGGGTCGACACCCTGCAACTCGTACGCGCCGGCGGGCGGGGCCGAGGTGGCGGCGCCCGCCCATTCGGCGTACAGCCGGCCGTCGCGGACGGTGTCGGCGTCCAGCTCGTGCCCGTGGGAGCCGCCCACGGAGCTGACATGGGCATTCGGCGCCAGCCACGACTGGCACAGCACGGGTTCCCGGGCGCCGGTGCAGCAGAAGACAGCGTCGGCGGCGCGTACGGCGTCCTTGATGGACGCTGCGCTGGCGTTGGGGTGCCGGTTGGCCAGTTCGCGGGCGCGAGCGGCGTCGCGTCCGGCCACGACGACCGGGATGTGCGGTTCGACGGCGGCCAGCATGGCCAGCTGCGCGCTCGCCTGTACGCCGGTGCCGACGATCGCGATGCGGTCCGGCGGGCGGGCGCGTACGCGCAGGCTGAGCGTGGCCGACGCGGCAGTGCGTACGGCGGTCAGGGGTTCGGCGTCGAGCACCGCCAGCGGCCGTCCGTCGTGCTCGTCGAACAGCGCCACGAGACCCAGATGCCGGCTGCGGCCGGGGTGCTCGGGGTCGCCGAAGACCGAGACGAGTTTGGCGGCGAGCCCGAGTCCGGGCACGTACGCGGGCATCGCGCCGAGCAGGCCGGCCGGGGCCAGGGCGGCGATCCGGGGCGGGGCGGACACGTCGCCGCGGCTGAGGGCGATCAGCGCGACGGCTACGGCGTCGAGCACCCGGGGCAGGTCGAGCGCGGCTCTGGTCTGGGCCTTGTCGAGGACCAACAGGTCACTCATCGGTCCGCCACCTCTCCGAGGACCTCGGAGACCCGGGCGGTCGCCGCGGTGAGATCCAGCCGCAGCTGCCGCAGCCGGGCCGGGGTGAATTCGGCGTCCGGGCCGACGACGGTCACCGCGCAGAGGGGCCGGCCGTTGGCGGCGACGACGGCTCGGCTGATCGACGCGATCAGCTTGTCGTTGCGCCCGCGTTCCACGGCGAACCCGTCGGCGCGTACGCGCTCCAGGTCGGCGATCAGGTCGGCCCGGTCGTGGCCTTGTTCCTGGGCGACGGCCAGGTAGGGATCGCGGGCCGGGCCGGCGAGCGCGGCGACGAGGGCGAGCGGGCCGGCGAACCGGTGCACCGGCAGGTGCTCGCCGAGCAGGTCGCTGATCATGTCGAGCCGGGTGGGCCGCACGACGTCGATCACCCGGGATCGGTCGGCCGCCAGGACTTGCAGGTTGACCATCAGCTCGGTACGCGCTGCGAGGTCGGCCAGGACGGGCCGGCACAGGGCGGTCAGCGAGTGATCGGCGGCGGCGGCCGACAGTCCGATCGCCGACGGGCCTGGCAGGTAATGCTCGCCGACGCGCATGACCCAGCCCCGCCGGATCAGGTCGAGCAGGACGCGATAGGCGGTCGCCCGATGCAGTCCCGCGGCCTGGGCCAGGTCGGCCAGCCGTTGCGGCCGGTCGGCGCGCGCGACCGCCTCGACGAGGTCCAGCGCCTTGTCGACCGCGGAGCTGGCGGATCTCGGCACGGCGGCCTCCTGCGGTACAGTGCACGATGTTGCGTTAAACGATACACATGTTACGTCTGTTGTAACATGACTGCCGCATCGAGGAGTCAGTCGATGGACGAGCCAGCGCCGACCCCGTACGCCCCACCGGCCACCGGTTCGGTGACCGTCTATCGCGGCGCCACGCTGATCGACGGCACCGAGAACGCCCCGCGCCCGCGTACCACCGTGGTCGTCGACGGCGAGACGATCACGCGGGTCGGCCTGGACGAGCAGGTCGAGACGCCGGAGGGCGCACAGGTCGTCGACCTGGCGGGCCGGTTCGTGGTGCCCGGTCTCATCGACTCGCATCAGCACATCGCGACCCCGCCCAACCGGCCGGTCGCCGAGGCGGCCCTGCGCCGCCAGCTCTACAGCGGCATCACCGCGATCCGGGACATGGCCGACGACCTGCGGCAGGTGGGCGACCTGGCCCGCGCGACCCGCGTCGGCGAGATCGCCGGGCCGGACATCCACTACGCGGCGCTCATGGCCGGTCCCGGCTTCTTCGACGACCCGCGGACCTGGCAGGTCTCCCAGGGCGAGACCCCCGGCCACGTCCCGTGGATGCAGGCGATCGACGACGGCACCGACCTCCCGCTCGCCGTCGCGATGGCGCGCGGCACGCACGCCACCGCCATCAAGGTGTACGCGGACCTGCCGGGTCACACCGTGGCGGCCATCGTCGCCGAGGCGCGCCGCCAAGGGATCATGGTGTGGGCGCACGCCGCCGTGTTCCCGGCGAGCCCGGCCGAGGTCGTGGCGGCCGGCGTCGACGCCGTCTCCCATGTGACGCTGCTGGCGCAGCAGACCGCCGACGAGCCGCTGTCGTCGTACAAGACCAAGCCGGTGCTCGACCTCGACCGGCTGGCCCGCGACGGCGACCCGCGCCTCGACGCCCTGTACGCGACGATGCGCGAACGCGGCACGATCCTCGACGCGACCGCCGGGATGTGGCTGTGGCTGGCCGATCAGGCCGAGGACACCGAGGGCAAGGAGCGGGCGCTGGCCAACGACCGGCTGTCCGCCAGGCTGACCGGCGACGCCTTCCGGGCCGGGGTGCCGATCAGCACCGGGACGGACTACGAGACCGAACCGTCGCAGCCCCTTCCGGCCCTGCACAGCGAATTGGCGTACCTGGTGAAGCGGTGCGGGATCCCGGCGGCCGACGTGATCCGCAGCGCCACCGCGATCGGCGCGGCGAGCCTCGGCGCGGCCGACGTCATGGGCACCGTCGAGGCGGGCAAGCTCGCCGACTTCGTCGTCCTCGCCGCCGACCCGATCGCCGACATCGACAACCTCGGTCGCGTCGTCTGCACGGTCAAGCGGGGCCGCCGGTTCGACCGCGCCGAGTACGAGGGGGTTTCCGCATGACCACGAGCATGATCATCAACGCGCTCGGCATCCTCGACAACCCGAACGCGCCGCATTCGCTGGCCGCCGCGCACAAGCTGGTGCAGGACAGCGAAGACCTGACGATCGACGAGCGGACGATCGCCGACGCGCACGACTCCGGCCTGACCGCCGTCACCATCACGCTCGGCTACACGATCGGCGACGCCGAGCCGTACGCGCACACGCTGCGCGAGATCGAGGTCTGGGACCGGATCATCGCCGAGCACCCGGACGACCTCGTCAAGGTGCTGACCCCGGACGACATCCGCGCCGCCCACCGAGACGGACGGATCGGCGTCGTCTACGGCTTCCAGAACGCCGTCGCCCTCGACTACGACCTCAGCCGCGTCCACCAGTTCCGCGATCTCGGCGTACGCGTCATCCAGCTGACCTACAACCAGGCCAACGAACTCGGCGACGGAGCGATGGCCCCGGAGAACCGCGGGCTCACCCCGTTCGGGCGGGAAGCCGTCGAAGCCCTGTGCGACAGCCGCATCATGGTCGACCTGTCGCACAGCGGCGAGAACACCTGCCTGGACGCGATCCGCCTCGCGAAACTGCCGGTGTCGATCAACCACACCGGCTGCCGGGCGCTGGTCGACCTGCCCCGCAACAAGACGGACGAGGAACTGCGTCTGGTCGCCGAGTCCGGCGGGTTCGTCGGGATCTACTTCATGCCGTTCGTCCACCCGACCGGCCATGCCCGCGCCGAGGACGTCGTCGAGCACATCGTGCACGCCGTGAACGTGTGCGGAGAGGACCACGTCGGCATCGGCACCGACGGCTCCGTCACGTCGATCGACGACCTCGACGCGTACCAGTCGCGGCTGGCCGAGCATGTCGCGCAACGGAAAGCGGCCGGGGTCGGCGCGGCCGGGGAACGGGCCGACACCTACCCGTTCGTCGTCGACCTGCGCGGCGTCGAGCAGTTCCGCCGGCTCATCGAGCTGCTGGCCCAGCGCGGCTTCTCCGACGAACGGATCGACAAGGTCATGGGCCGCAACTTCCTCGCGTACGCCGACCGCGTCTGGACCGCCTAGCCGCGGTAACGTCACGCGACCGACGTCCGCGGACGGCCACCTGTCACGGGCGTGACACGTAAACGTCGGCAATTGTCGTGTTGACGCGAATTGCGGCCTCCGGCAGGATGACGCCGGAAGATCACACGGCTGCGTTGGAGGTATCTCGCATGCGCCATCTGTGGAGTCTGCTCGCCGGGGTGGTGATCGCCCCGCTCGGCTGGGCGGCCGTGGCGTACGGCCAGGCAGTCATGAAGGACCTAGCCGCTGGCGGCTCGCTGGCGGGTCACACGAGCACGCTGGCGCTCGCCGGCGCCGCGTTCGTGGGCGTCGGTGTCGTCGTCGGCCTGATCGCCTGCCTGCGTGTCTCGCCGGTGGGGCCGCTCGTCGTCTCGCTGTTCTACCTGGGCAGCACCGCGTTGCTGGTGTTCGCCCCGAAGACCGGCCTCGACGCGTTCGACCGCGTCCGTAACGGCTTGTTCGGCTACGACGTGTCGCTGCTGGGCCCGTTGACCTCGGGCGTCATCGCGGTGCTCGGCGGTGTCCTGTTGATGGCCGTGTTCAGCGGTTCGCGCTGGCGGGGCAAGCAGGACCCGGACGAGACGGCGTCGTCGTCCAGCGACTGGACGTCGAGCACCAGCAGCACCGGCACGTTCGCCGACCTCGTGTCCTCCGGCGCGGGTAACACCCCCACCTGGGGCGGTACGCGCTGAACCCACGTGGTTGGGGCGGCCGGGAGGATCGCATCTCCCGGCCGCCCCGCCTCAGGCGGCGGCGGCCAGTTGCCGTTCCTCGATCACCACGTCGATGAGACCGTACTGCTGTGCACCGGCGGCCGTGAACACGCGGTCGTGATCGGTGTCGGCGCGCAGCGTCGCGGGGCTCTGCCCGGTGTGCCGGGAGAGGATGTCCTCGATGTCGGCCCGGACGCGAACCACCTCGTCCGCCTGCAGGATCAGATCCGGGATCGCGCCACGCCCCTGCGCCGCGGGTTGGTGAAGCACGATGCGAGCATGCGGCAGCGCGGCGCGTTTGCCAGGCGCGCCGGCTGCGAGCAGCACGGCACCGACGGCGATCGCCTGCCCGATGCAGATCGTCGCTACCCGTGGGCGGATGTAGCGGATCGTGTCGTACACGGCGAGCATCGCGCTGGGGTCGCCGCCCTCGCAGTTGATGTAGAGCTGGATCTCGCGCTCAGGATTGTCCGCCTCCAGGTGCAGCAGTTGTGCCACCAGGGCGTTCGCGACGCCCGCGTCGATCGCCGTGCCGAGATAGACGATTCGCTCGGTCAGCAGATGCGAGTAGACGTCCATGATGCGTTCGCCTCGCGGGTGCTGGGCGATGACGTTGGGGATCATGTAGCTGCTCATCGGGAGGCACCTTCCTCGAACGCGCCCAGGCCGACGTAGCGGCGGCGCCCCTGCGGTGCGACCTGGTCGAACGTCTCCACGATCGCGTCGATGAAGCCGTACTCCAACGCCTCCTGGGCGGTGTACCAGCGGTCGTGCAGCGAGTCTTCGAACACCCGCTCGACGGGCTGGCCGGTGTCTTCGGAGATCAGCCCGAGCACGGTGTCGCGCGTATGCCGGAGATCGTTGGCCTGCAACTCGACGTCGACCGCCGACCCCGCGATGCCGGCCGAGCCCTGATGCATGAGCACCCGGGCATGCGGCATCGCCCGCCGCTTGCCGCGCGTCCCGGCCGAAAGAAGGAACTGGCCGGCGCTGTAGGCGATGCCCAGCGCCAGCGTCGACACGTCGCACGGAACGAGCCGCATGACGTCCCGGATCGCGAGCATCGACGGCACCGATCCGCCGGGCGAGTGGATCCACAGCGCGATGTCGGTGGCCGGATCCGCCATCGCCAAGGTGATCAACTGCGTCGTCAGCAACGTGCCGTTGTCGTCGTCCAGTGATCCGTCGAGCACGAGGACGCGCTGTTCGTAGAGTTCGCGCCGCACGCGTTCGGTCATCTGCGGAGGCTTCTGGTCATCGCTCATGCACCCAGCCTGCCTGCGGGCGGCGGCCGCGTACCGCACTATCTGCCGTCGGCGGATCCACTCACAGCAGCGAAAACGGCGACCCCGCACGGCGGCTGTCTGCTGTGAGCGGAGAAGCGCATTGTCGGTGGCCCGGTCGCCTTACCATGAGACGTGGCTCAGACATCCCTGACGTACGACCCCTCCCCCGACGGTGCGCGGGAGCCGTCTACTCGACCGCGCCAGGCCGGACGGCGTGACCGCGAGCCCTTGTGGCGCCACGTACTCGGCGACCATCTCCGTTCTCTTCGGCAAGAACGTGGGGAGACGCTGGCCGAGACCGCCGGACGGGCGGGGGTGTCGCCCCAGTACCTCTCCGAGATGGAGCGTGGCATCAAAGAACCGTCCAGCGAGATGATCGCCGCCGTCGCCGGAGCACTGGACTCGACCCTCGTGGACGTGGCGTCAGCCATCGCGGAGAACCTGCGGAGCAGCCTTCCCGCCGGACCCACCTGCCGGGCGGCGTACGCGCTCGCCGCCTGATCTGCGCAAACGTTCCGCCCCCACCGAACCCCCCGGCCGAGTCGCGAACGTGCTAGCCTCCGTCGTCGCTGGAGCGGAGAGGCGCAGATGAATGTTCGCCAGGCCATCACGGTGGTGGCAGCGGGTGCCCTGCTCAGTGTCGGAATCGGTGCCACGCCGGCGTACGCCGAGGTCGTCGACCTGAAGGCGATCCCGGCGACCGCTTCCGGACAGTCCGGTGGGGATGTCGCGGTGACCATCGCCTTCGAGGCGTCGGCGCCGATATCGGGACCGCCGCCGGTGGTGCAACTGGATGTCGCGTTCCCGGCGGGCGCACCGATCAAGGTCTACCCATCTCCGTGCAAGTACTGGGGTACCTTCAAAGCGCGCTGCCTACTGGACTCCGTGACGCAGGGCCGTCACGAGCTGACGTTCCAGGTCGTCATGCCGACCACCCCCTCTTCCACCTCGACCGTCGGCAGCACGCTGACGATCAAGGCGCCCGGCTACACGGAGCCGACTTACAAGAACAACACCGCCTCCATAACGCTGAAACTGACGGCGTCCGGATCCAGCTCGCCGTCAGCGGCACGATCGGCGACGGCTTCGGCGAAGGCCACGCCGAAGTCCTCGAAGCGCAGCAGTACGCCCAGCGCGGCACCCACGGAAGGCGGCGCGCTGCCGACGGAGGCGGTCGCGGCTGTGGCCGACGGCCAGACCACGACCACCGTCGACGCGGCGGCGGTCGCCGAAAACGAGGACTCGGACTCGCTGCCCGTCCTCATCTTCGGCGGCGCCGGGGCGTTGGTCGTCGTCGGTGGTCTGCTCCTCTGGTTGGTTCTCCGCCGTCGCAACGACGACGAAGACGAGGAGGACGAGTACGACCGTTATCAGGCCCGCTACTAGTTGCGGTAGCGGAACAGGATCCGGCCTCGGCTGAGGTCATACGGGCTCAGCTCGACGAGCACCCGGTCGAACGGCAGGATCTTGATGTAGTTCTTGCGGATCTTCCCGCTGATGTGCGCCAGGACCTTGTGCCCGTTGCTCAGTTCCACGGTGAAGTTCGCGTTGCGCAGACACTCGAGGACTACGCCTTCCATTTCGATGCCTTTGGCGACTCTAGGCATGATCGACTCTCCTGTCGGTAGTGGTGCAGGGGCATGTACAGGGCGGTGGAGCTGTCGTCGTCAGCGGCACACCAGCTCGAGGTTGCGGCCGACCCGAGTGGCCCCGAGGCTCTCGAACAACTCCATCGCCGCGAGATTGCGGTCATCCACCTCGGCACTCGCGGAGTGGATGCCGACCCGGTGCAGCGAATCCAGCACGTGGGCCAGCAGCGCCCGGGCGATGCCCCGCCGTTGCTGGTCGGCACGTACGGCGATCAGGCCGATCCGCGGCTGCCGGGGAATCTGCGCCAGCCGGATCAGTCCGACGTAGCGATCGGCCTGCGCGGCCACCGCGTACTTCGCCGGGTCCACGACGGTCGCATCGTCCAGCCGGACCAGGACCTCGGCCGGCATCGTGTGCCAGCCGGCGCTCGCCTCCACCTCGGCTCGGATCGCCCGGTCCAGCTCGCGCAGCGGGTCCCGCTCCGCACGCCCGACGCCGACGATCTTCACATCCGGCGGCGGCGTGGCGAGATGCGGCCCGCTGGGCAGCAGAAGTTCCCATTCGCGACGGCCGGTCGAAAAGCCGGCCCGGTCCCACTGGGCTCTCAGGTCGTGGTCGGTCTCGTCGACGATCGTGAAGAGCGGCTTCGGCAGCCCGGCGAGCATCGCCTGGGCGAGTTGATCGAAGACGGCGTCGTGCCACGCGTCGATGCTGAGGAAGAGCCGCCCGTCGGGTCTCGGCGACGCTTCGCCCCGGCCCACGACCTCGTCGTCGGCCAAGGCATGCCAGTGTCGGTCGGAGATCCGCATGATCTGCGCTGTGGGTTCGCCGGCATTGCGGGCGAAGTGTGTTGGGTACATAGGTTCGTCCTTTCGGAGACGCCTGATCGCAAGCGCTCCCGGCGACACCTATGTCAGTCGCCCGACCGTGACGGTTGGGGGAGCACCCGCATGGATGCAGTGTTCATGGGGGCTCACCTCCTTAGTTGACTCACGGCCTGGTGCACGCTACCAGATCCGATCGTCCTCCCGCCAAGCGGTTGTGTCCTGCGCCCTATCGCCCTATCGCCGCGACGCCTTCCGGGCGCGCGCGGCGGTGAGTCCGCGGCGAATCCATCGTTCGAGGGCGGCGTCGTCCGCGCAGACTGAGGAGTCCACCCGGACCCAGCCGCGCATCTCGCGCCCGCCCATCACGGCGACCTCCGTCCTGGGCTCTTCGAGCGCCGCCTCGGCCTGGTCACCGGCCACGTTGACGAGCAGGCCGCCGTGCGTACTCACGGCCAGCGCCAGCTTGCCGTCCACGAGTGTGGCCAGGCCGCCGAACATCCGCTTCTCCGACCAGCCCGGCTCACTCTGCGCGAATTCGCGGACGCGTTCAGCCAGATCTTTGTCGTACGCCATGAGCCCATCATCGCAGCGGGCACCGACAGATCAGTGGCGTACGTGGGCGGGCGTGTGCCCGGCCGGCATGTGTGAGAGGGAACTCGGCGAGTCGGCGTTCGCGCCCTCGTCGACCCCGACGCCGAGCCGCTCGACCAGTTCCCCGCCGAGCCAGCCGGTGAATCCGGCCAAGGCGAGTCCGGCGAAGCTGAACACCATTGCCAATACACCCGGCTGCCACTGGTCACCGCCGGTACGCAGGAGCCAGCTCACCGCGAACAAGGCGACCACCAGGACGTTGCCGAGCCCGTGGACCGCCCCGATCCGCTTCGCCCGGGTGCCGGACTCGATGCCGGTCCAGTCGATCAGCCCGAACACCGCCGCGATCAGTCCGCCGACGATGCCCCCGGCCATCGCGTACGCCGCGGCGAGCGCGAAGCTGGGCCGATCACTGAACAGATAGATGATGTCGAAAATGACAGCCGTGCTCAGCAGTCCGAGCGGGAACACGATGAGAAGCGGATGAACCGCGTGTCCCATGATCTTGGCGCGGCTTTGCATCGAACCCACCTCCGAACCGGTGTGACGTGTCCGACGAGCCAAAACTACCCGCGTCCGGCCCCCTCTACACCCCGCCGAGCCCCCGTTCCGTCGCAGCCCCGGCGGGGACGTCCGAGCCTTCGAGGTCGCCCGGCGCCTGCGAACCATCCGGCCCGAGATCGCGCCCGGCATAGTGTGGCCGGACTGTAGCTCCGTTGTAGACACCGAGAGCACGATGGCCGCATGTCCGCTTCTGCTCCGGTCCGACTCGCGGTCGCAGCCGCCGCGCTGGCCGTCACGTTCGCCTACCCGGTCCCGGCGCACGCGGCCGACCGCGTACTGCGGGTCTACAACAACAACATCGAGAACCTGGTGGTCAACAACGCGGACGGGTCGTGCACCCGGGTCTCCGGGCCCGACCAGCTCACCTCGATGCTCGTCGACGACGCCGGGCAGACCGGCACCAGCGGGGTGAAGGCACCCGACGTCCTGATCGTGCAGCAGGTCCGTGGCACCGGGCAGGCCAGCGCGTACGCCGATCAGCTGTCGGCCAAGTTCGGGCTCGCGGCGGGCACCTTCAAGGCGATCGTGGTCTGGGACGACCCGGAGCCGTGGGGTTCCACGCACAACTGCAGCGACCAGTCGCTGGGCGATCTGAAGAAGAAGCAGACCAACGCCATCGTCTACAACTCGGCGCGGCTCACTCTGACGGACGTGTCGAAGTACTGGAGCGCCGGCTGGCTGAAGCCCGGCACGGCGTACGCCGGTGGGGCCGGGTGCACGCTCTACAAGCCGCCGAACGCCGACGACGGCAGCACGTACGCGTACAAGTGGAAGCGCACGAGTGCGATCGCCGCGCGATTCACCTTGAAGGACACGGGAACCAGCGTTTTCGTGGCCACGATGCACCTGCCGCAGGAGAACCGGCAGAACGCCTGCGCGGGCGACGGCGACACGGGCCTCGGCGGTACGGGCATTCACCTCGGGGCGGACGCGACCACGCTGCTGAACGCCTCGACAATCCGGATCGTCGGCATCGACGCGAACCGCACCGGGATTCCGGCGAGCACCTTGAGCGGCTACGGGATGACCGGCTACGGCACGGGCGCGACCAACGGATCGAGCAAGATCGACTACTTGTTCGTCCGGGGGACGGTGCAGTCGTCGCCGATCGGGCACACCGTGGCCTCGACCAAGTCCAATCACAAGGCGCTCTACGGCTTCATCACCTACTGAGCGCAGTCACCTACTGAGCGCCTTCACCTACTGAGCGCCTTCACCTACTGAGCGCCTTCAGCTGCTGAGGGCCGCGAGGCCGCGGACCGCACGGGCGGTGGACGCCCGCTCGACCAGCTCCGGCGCGATGAGCTGCTTGAGCGGGCGTCCGCTGTGCGCGCCGGTGATCTCCTCGACCAGCAGGTCGACCGCGATGGTGCCGACCTGCTCGGCGGGCAGCCGGACGGTGGTCAGCGCGGGTGACAGGAACCCGGCGAACGGATAGTCGCCGAAGCCGATCACCATCATGTCGTCCGGGACGGTGAGCCCGTGCTCCTCGAGCGCGCGGTAAAGGCCGAGCGCGAAGTAGTCGTTGCCGACGATGACGGCGTCCGGCAGTTTGGCACGCCGCAGCAGCTTGCGGGCCACCTGGTACGCCTGTTCCGCCTGCCACGGCAGGGCCGCCTGGTCGTAGCGGGGGGTGGGGACGGAGATGACACTGCCGCGCGGCATCGGCAGTCCGGCTTCGGTCATCGCCCGGCGGAACCCGGCGATGCGGTGCGCGATCGTCGTGATCGGCAGGTCTTCCTCGAGCACGACGATCGACCGCGCACCACGCAGGACCGCGTGCGCGGTGGCCCGATAGCCGCCCAGCTCGTTGTCGGTCCCGACGAAGCGGAAGCCGAGTTCGGGCAGATCTCGGTTGAGCAGGACGGTGGGTACGCCCGCCGCGCCGAGCCGTCGCCAGGGATCGGCGCTGACCTGGACCGGGACGACGATCGCGCCGCTGACCGAGGACCGCAGCAGCGACTCGGCGGCCCGCATCTCGTTGTCGGCCGACTCGTCGGTCACCACGAGCAGCAGCGAGTAGTCGTGCCGGCGGGCGCGTACCTCGACAGTGGAGATCAGCTGGGCGTAGAACGGGTTGGACGGGTTGGTGATGACCAGCCCGATGGTGGTGGCCGAGCCCAGGACGAGGGACCGCGCCAGGGCGTTGGGGACGTAGCCGACCCGTTCGGCCTCCGCCTGGACCAACGCCCTGGTGCTGTCGCTGATGCCGTCCTTGCCGGAAAGGGCGCGCGAGACGGTGTTGACCGAGAGGTTCAACGTCGCGGCGATGTCCCGCAGCGTGTGCCGGCGGGGCTCTGCCATCCGCGTGCCTTTCTCTTGCTCGTACGCCGGTGCCGGTCGCTCAGCTCTTCGCCGTGAGATAGATGCGCAAGGTCGCGGACGGATCGTCGCCCGTCACTGTCCCCCGCATCCGCAGCCATTGACCGAAATGGCTGACCGGCCAGGTTACCAGACCGGGACCGGCGATCTCGTGCTCCGCTCCGTCCAGGTCACACCAGGTCAGACCGTCGGGTGAGATCTGGGTGACCATCCGGACGACGGCGCCCGACGACACGCCGAGCGCGTTGACGAACCAGCGCGCCTCACCCGCCCAGGCGGCCTCGTAGGGCTCGGTGGCGAAGTCGCCGGTGAACGTGGTGTCCCGTTCCAGGACCGCTGTCAATGCCTGCCGCATGGCGTCACCACTCCGTGGAGATGAGTACGGAATCCAGGAAGAGGAAGTTGCGGACGCCGGAGTGGGTCCGCACCGAGAAGTAGAAGTTCAGCAGGTTCTCCAAGGAGTCGTAGCGCTCCTCGTAGGGCGGAACCGGCAGCGCGGACATGTCGTAGGTCCGGTCGTTGAACTGCAGTTCGACGTTGCGCCGCGCGGAGGTGTCGACCACCCAGCGCAGGTAGTGCCAGTTGACCTTGGTCGGCACCTCGTTGTAGCAGAGCTCCTGCGGCTCGCCGAACGGCTTCCAGTCCTCCGGGTTCGGCGCGGTGAAGTCCGCGGCGTACGCGAGTTTGATCTTGCCTTCGAGGTGTTCGCGCGGGGTGGGCTCGGGGACGATCGGGTACACCCACTGCCGGGCGAGGTTGTTGTCCAATGTGGTGTTCAGGTAGCGGGCCACGGTGTGGTAACGCAGGCCGCCGTCGCCGCACAGGTCGGTCGCCACGGTGAAGCAGCCGAACTGCGCCTCCGACGGATGCAGGTTGCCGTCCCAGGTCACGTCGCCGAACTGGTCCTGGCCCTCGCCGCCGAGCGTCGCCTCCGACTTGAAGGTCAGGTACGCCTCGATCTGCAGCAGGCCACGGCCGCTCATGGTCAGCCGCCGGATGGCGGTCGCGGTGTGCCCGGTGTACGGGCGGGTCGCCAGCTTGAGCGCGTACGAGCCGCTCATGGCGCCGTGCGTGCCGGTGTCGAAGAACGTGCAGTTCGACAGCTGCGGCGGGCGGAAGTCGCGCATGTGGTCGTCGACTGTGGACAAGTCGCCGACTCCGTTGTAGTTGCCCAGCAGCTCGGTCCAGCCGTGCGTACCGGTGTTGAAGTCGTCGTGGACGAGGATCCGGCGAAGCGGGTTGAACTTCGACAGCCGGGGGTCGGCCGAGACGATCGCGTCGCGAAGTGCGGCGGCCGTGTCCGGCCGCTCCGATGTGGTCATGCCACGCTCCTGAAAAGGGGTTGGGCGGCGTCGTGGCCGGAACGTTAACGTTAATGTTCGCCGAGTGTCAAGGCACCGAAACATGCTCTTGACGAGTGATGTTGCGCCGCCTAGCATCGGGCGGCAGTCACATTAACGTTAATGTAACGCCGCCGAGCCGCCGTACGCGCGCCGCGGATCCGGTCGGCCCGACGGCCGGCGTACCACTGCCTGGAGCCCGCCCGCTCCCCTCCCGACTCCCGGAATCCCTCGATGCCACGCACCCCCGGCGTGGCCCCAGCTGGAGTGCCTGCGATGTCGACACCCCCCGGCCGATCCCGATCGGTCCCCTCATGACGGCGTACCTGGTGCGCCGCCTGCTGTTCGCCGTCTTCGTCCTCTGGGGCGCGGTCACCGTCGTCTTCCTGGTGCTGCGCCTGGTCCCCGGCGATCCGGCCCAGCTGATCCTGGGCTCCGACGCCACCCAGGACGAACTGGCGCAGCTCCGCGAGCAGATGGGCCTCGACCGCCCGCTCGTCGTGCAGTACGGCAAATACCTCGCCGACGTGGCCACCTTGGACTTCGGCGACTCCTATCGCTATCACCGCGACGCGATGGGCCTGGTGGTGGACCGGTTCCCGGCCACCCTGCAGCTGGCCGCCGTCGCGATGGTCATCGGGCTGGTGCTCGGCATCTCGCTCGGCGTGGTGGCGGCGCTGCGGGTCAACCGGTTCGCCGACCGGGTGGTATCGGTGTTCGCGCTGCTGTCGCAGTCGATGCCGTCGTTCTGGATCGGCATCGTGTTCATCCTCGTCTTCGCCCGGCAGCTGCACTGGCTGGCCAGCGGCGGTCAGGGCGGGCTCGACCGGATGATCCTGCCCGGCATCACGCTCGCGCTGCCGTTCGTGGCGATCCTCATCCGCTTGACCCGCAGCGGCCTGCTCGACGTGGTCCACGAGAACTACATCCAGACCGCCCGGGCCAAGGGCCTGTCCGAACGGGTCGTCATCTTCCCGCACGCCATCCGCAACGCGCTGATCCCCATCGTGACCGTCGCCGGTCTGGAGTTCGGCAAGCTGCTGGGCGGCGCGGTGATCGTCGAGACCGTGTTCGCCTGGCCCGGCGTGGGGCGGCTGCTGATCGACTCGATCTCCGCCCGTGACTACAACGTCGTGCAGGCCGCGATCCTGCTGATCGCCGGCGGCTTCGTCCTCATCAACCTGATCGTCGACGTGCTGTACGGCTACCTCGACCCGCGCATCCGACTGGGACGGTGACCATGGAAACCACCACGGACCGCGCCTCGCTGCCGCGGCAGCCGGGATCCAAGCCCCCGGAGCCGGCCGCAGCGCCCAAGGCCCGGACCAAACTCGGCCGGCCCCGCATCATCGGCGCCCTGACCGTCATCGCCCTGTACGTGATCGCCGCCGTCGTCGGCCCGATCCTGCTGCACTACGATCCGGTCGCCACCGACCTCGGCGTACGCCTGAAGCCGCCCGGCACCCGGTTGCCCGACGGCAGCGTGGCGATCTTCGGCACCGATCAGGTCGGCCAGGACATCTTCGCCCAGATGCTCCAGGGCGCCCGCGTGTCCATCACGGTCGGCTTGGCGACGCTGGTGCTGGCCGGACTCACCGGCATCGCCGCCGGGGTCGTGGCCGGGTACTTCGGCGGCTGGCTCGACGCCGTCCTGATGCGACTCGCCGACGTGCAGCTGACCTTCCCGTCCCTACTGCTCGCGGTGTTCATCGCGGCGATCCTCGGCCCGAGCGTGGTCAACGTCGTCATCGTGCTGGCCATCTCCAACTGGGTCACCTTCGCCCGGGTCACCCGGAGCCAGGTGCTGGCCATCCAGCGTCGCGACTTCGTCGACGCGACCCGGACGCTGGGCGCGCGTACCTGGCATCTGATCACTCGCAGCATCCTGCCGTCGGCGGCGGCGCCCATCCTCGTCGTCGCCACCGTCGAACTGGGACACGTCATCCTCGCCGAGGCGTCGCTGTCATTCCTCGGGCTCGGCAGCCCGGCCAGCACCCCGAGCTGGGGCGTGACCATCGCGCACGGCCGCGACTACCTGTCCAACGCCTGGTGGATCTCCACCATCCCGGGCATCGGCCTGGCCTTGCTCGTCATCAGCTTCGGCGTGCTCGGCGACGCGTTGCGCGACCGCTTCGACCCCCGCCTGAGGAGCCTGTGATGGAGTCGCTGCTACAGGTGCGGGACCTGACCGTCCAATTCCGTACGCGCGCCGGTGTCATCACCGCCGTGGACCGCGTCGGCTTCGACCTCGCCGAGGGCGAGACGCTGGCCGTGCTCGGCGAGACCGGCAGCGGCAAGAGCGTCACCGCGCAGGCGCTGATGGGGCTCGTGCCCCGCCCCGCCGGCCGGATCACCGGCGGCAGCATCCGCTACGACGGCACCGATCTGCTGACGCGTACGCCGTCGGAGAATCGCCGGCTCAACGGGACCGAGCTGGCGATGGTCTTCCAGGACCCGCTCAGTTCGCTCAACCCGGTGTTCCGGGTCGGCGCCCAGATCGGCGAGCTGTTCCGCCGCCGCGAGGGCGCGTCGCGGGCCGACGCCCGACGCAAGGCCATCGAGCTGATGGACCGTGTCGGCATCCCGGGCGCGGCCGGGCGGGTCGACGACTACCCGCATCAGTTCTCCGGCGGCATGCGCCAACGCGTGATGATCGCCATGGCGCTGGCGTTGCGGCCCCGCGTCCTCATCGCCGACGAGCCCACCACCGCCTTGGACGTCACCGTGCAGGCGCAGATCATGGCGTTGCTGGCCGAACTGAAGGCCGAGCAGCGCATGGCGATGATCCTCATCAGCCACGATCTCGGCGTCGTCGCCGGGGTCGCGGACCGGGTCATGCTGATGTACGCCGGCCGGGTCGTGGAGACCGGGAAGCTGCGCGAGGTCTACGAAACCGTGGCGCACCCCTACACCCGGGGCCTGATGGCGTCGATCCCGGAACTCGACGGCCCCCG
Source organism: Hamadaea sp. NPDC051192 (assembly GCF_040682475.1). Taxonomy (NCBI): domain Bacteria; kingdom Bacillati; phylum Actinomycetota; class Actinomycetes; order Micromonosporales; family Micromonosporaceae; genus Hamadaea; species Hamadaea sp. NPDC051192. The sequence goes on along the minus strand of NZ_JBFBAZ010000023.1, from coordinate 41,777 downwards.
GCAACGGCTGGTGCCCATCCCCGGCGCTCCGCCGGATCTGACCCGGCTACCCAGCGGCTGCGCCTTCCACCCCCGGTGTGCGTACGCGACCGACGTCTGCCGCACCGACCGGCCCGAACTGGCCACCGCCACCGCACCCGAAGACACCCATCTGTCCGCCTGCCACCACGCGAAGGAGGTGATCGGTGATGGCGTCCCCGCTGCTGGCGGTGCATGACCTGCACACGAGTTTCCCGATCCGCTCGGCCCTGTTGCGCCGTCGCGTCGGCAGCGTCCAAGCCGTCTCCGGGGTCTCGTTCGAGCTGCCCGCCGGGCAGACCCTCGGCCTGGTCGGCGAGTCCGGCTCCGGCAAGACCACGCTCGCCCGCACCGTCATCGGGCTCGAACGACCGGCCTCCGGCGAAGTCCGTTTCGACGGGCGCGACCTGGTGACCTTGCCTGCCGGCGAACTGCGCGAGATCCGCCGCCAGATCCAGATGATCTTCCAGGACCCGTACGCGTCGCTGAACCCGCGCCTGACGGTCGAGGAGATCATCAGCGAGGCGTGGCGCATCAACCCCGGCGTCGTCCCCCGCGACCGCTGGCGCACCGAGGTGCGCGATCTGCTGGAACGAGTCGGGTTGAACCCCGATCACGCCGATCGGTATCCGCACCAGTTCTCCGGCGGCCAGCGCCAGCGCGTCGGCATCGCCCGCGCATTGGCGTTGCGGCCGCGCCTGGTGGTCTGCGACGAAGCAGTGTCCGCATTGGACGTGTCGGTGCAGGCGCAGGTGCTGAACCTGCTCGTCGACCTGCAGACCGACCTCGGCCTGAGCTACCTGTTCATCGCGCACGACCTGTCGGTGGTACGCCACATCAGCGACCAGGTGGCGGTGATGTACCTGGGCAAAGTCGTCGAGATCGGGGCGGCCGACCAGATCTTCGCCGCCCCGGTGCACCCGTACACGCAGGCGTTGCTGTCGGCCGTCCCGGTCGCCCGGCCCTGGGCGGCGACCCGGCCGGAGCAGATCCTGCTCACCGGCGACATCCCGTCCCCGGTCGACCCGCCGTCCGGCTGCCGGTTCCGCACCCGCTGCTGGAAGGCACAGGAACTCTGCGCCACCGAGGAACCGGCGCTGATCGAACGCATCGGCGAACACCCGGCCGCCTGTCATTTCCCCGAACCGGCCCCGGCTACCCAGGAGGTGATCGCATGAGCGGCGTACGCCTCGTCCTCGTCCGGCACGGCGAGTCGCATTGGAACGTCGAGGAGCGTTATCAGGGCCAGGCCGACTCCGGCCTCACCCCGGCCGGGATCGAGCAGGCCGCGGTCGCGGCGATCGAGCTGCGCCGCCGGTTCGGCGAGGCCGACCTGGTGGTCACCAGCGACCTGCCCCGAGCCCGGGACACCGCGTACGCGTACACGCGGAATGTGCTCGTGGACCCCCGGCTGCGCGAGGTGGACGTGGGCAGCTGGACCGGCCGGACCTTCACCGACGTCGCAGCCGACCAGCCGGCGGATGTCGCGGCGGCGGCGGAAGGCGTCGACGTACGCCGCGGTGGCGGCGAGACCTTCGCCGAGGTACGCGAGCGAGTGTGGACGGCGCTGACCGAGGCCGCGGACCGCGCGGGCGACGGCGCGACCGTCGTCCTGTTCACCCACGGCGGTGCGATCCGGGTCGCCGCCGCGGCCGCCCTGAGTCTGCCCGTTCCCGGCCACCACGACCTGGCGCCGCCGGTGAACACCTCGCTGACGGTGATCGCGTACGCCGCCGGGCGGAGCCGGTTGGCCGAGTACAACTCGCCGACCGCCCGCGAGGCCCGCAGCACCCGGGCCGACTGAAGCAGCACCGCACCAGACCCAACGCAGAGAGGACGAGCATGCTCACCGGGTCCTTCACCTTCGTGACCATGACCTACAACCTGTGGGGCGCCCATCACCTCACCGAACGGGAACCGGCCCTGACCGACCTGTTCGCCACCCGCCCACCGGATCTGCTCGCCACCCAGGAGTTGCAGCCCCGGTCGCGGGACCTGCTCGACGCGGCGATGCCCGGCCACGACCGAGTGCACGACGACTTCCCCGGCTGGGGCACGCAGAGCAATCTCTGGTGGCGCCGCGACCTGTTCAGCCTGATCGATCACGGCACCCAGGACGTGGGCATCCTCTCCCCGGACGCCCGCCTGTTCTGGGTACGCCTCCAGCCCGCGGCCGACGGCGTGCCGCCGCTCGTCTTCGCCACGGCCCACCTGACCTGGCCGGGCCACGCCGACGAACGCGCCGACGGCGTCAACCGCCGCGCCCCGCAGGCCGAACGGGTCGCCGACGCCCTCGGCGAACTGGCCGGTGACGGTCCCTGCCTGTTCACCGTCGACATCAACGACATCGGCGCACCGCTGTGGGCGCTGGGCAACGCGGGTTTCCTCGACTCGTTCACCGCCCTCGGCCGCACCTCCCCCGTCACCCATCCCGTCGAGCCCATGCCTTTCACCACGACCAGGGGCACCCGGCTGTCGCCGCTCGGGTCGCCGGCCAAGGCGATCGACTGGATCTTCGCGCGGGGACCGCTCGCCACGCGTACGAGCGAGGTCGTCGAGTTCTTCTCCGGCGGCAGCGCCCCGTCGGACCACAAGCCCGTCGTCGCGACCTTCACCCTCCCCGCGACCCACCCCTAGAGAGGACACGCCCATGCTCGCCAGAGCCAAAGCCCGGGCCAGAGCCGTCAGCTGCCTCGCCGCCGCCGCGCTCGTGGTAGCCCTCGCGGCCTGCAGCTCCGCCGACGACGCCGGCGGCGACAGCCAGGTGCTGCGATTCGCCCCGCAGCTGTTCCCGGTGTCGCTGGACGTCCAGCAGTACCCGGCCGAGGAGGCCGTGCAGACCACCGTCCAGCAGGCGCTGGAGACCCTCACCGTGATGAAGGACGGCCAGCCCGCGCCCAAGCTGGCCACCAAGTGGGAGACGCCGGACGCCGGCACGTGGGTCTTCCACCTGCGCGAAGGGGTCACGTTCAGCGACGGCACGCCGTTCACCGCCAAGGACGTCAAGCTGTCCGTCGAACGCCTCATCGGGCTCAAGGGCTCGCTCAACCCGCTGCTCGCGTCCATCACCGCCGTCGACGCGACGGACGACCACACCGTCACCTTCCACACCTCGGCCCCGCTCGGCACCCTGCCCAGCACCCTGTCACTGGTCTTCATCGGCCAGGGGGACAAGGTCGGCACGGACGCGTACTGGCAGAAGCCGGTCGGCACCGGGCCGTTCAAGATCGACTCGTTCAACCCCGACGAGAAGGTGGCCCTGTCGCGCAACGACGGCTACTGGGGCGACAAGGCCAAGGTCGCCCGGCTGGAGATCTTGGACATGCCCGAGATCGCCGCGCGCATCACCGCGCTCGACAACAACGAGGTCGACGTTCTCACGGCCATCCCGCCGGACCAGGTCTCGGAGGTCCAGGGCACGGACGGCGCCAGCTACGGCACCGGTCCCAGCTTCAACTACTACTTCATCTGGTTCAACCAGAACAACAAGCCCTTCGACAACCTGAAGGTACGCCAGGCGCTGCTCTACTCTCTCGACATCAAGAGCGTCGTCGCGGGCCTGTTCGGCGATCTCGGCACGGTGGCGCAGTCGCCGGTCACCCAATCCGTGTTCGGCTCGACCCAGCTCACCCCGTACGCGTACGACCCGGACAAGGCCAAGCAACTGCTCACTGAGGCCGGGTATCCGGGCGGCATCAGCGTGTCGATGCAGTGGCCGCTGGAAGGTGGGCCCAACATCCGGGCGATGGCCCAGGCGTTCATCTCGCAGTGGGCCAAGGCCGGGATCAAGGTGGAGCCGCTGGAGAAGGAGCGCGCCACCTGGCTCAAGGACTTCGGCGCGCTGAAGTGGGACCTGAACCTGCAGACCAACACGACAGGCACGGGTGACGCCGACTTCACTCTCAACCGGTTGTACACCTGCACCGCCAAGCGGATGGGCTACTGCAACAAGGATCTGGACGCGATCCTGGCCCAGGCGCGGGCGTCGCTGGACCAGAACGAACGCAAGACCCTGTACGCCCAGGCCGACAAGATCCTGTGGGACGACGCGGTCGGGATCTTCCCAGTCGATCTGAAGAACAACTACGCGGTCCGCTCGGCTGTGAAGGGCTTCGAGATGCCCGTCAATGGCCGGCCGGACTTCTCGAAGGTCTCGCTCGGCTGATCCGCCGGCGATCGGTCCGCGGTGTCCCCGACGTCGAGACACCGCGGGCCGGCGTCCGGCCTCATCAGCTCCTGAGCAGGTCCTCGAGCCGGTCGTAGAGCGCGTCCGCGGTCTCGCTCATCCACCGCCACGTCTCCGGATCGCAGCCGGACAGCGGCCGAAGGCGCGAGTAGACGAAGACGCGATCCGCCACGACCTCCACGTCGACTGCCGTCTTCTTACCGGGACGGGTGAATCGGGCGACGATCTCCGGGGTGAACAGCGAATGCGCCCAGTCCGCCGCCTCAGGTGCGCAGATGAGCCGGTAGCCGTCGCCCAACGAGGTTTCTCTCGCCCCCGGCAGGCTGCTCGTCCCGGGCAGTCTGCCGTTGGCTCGGGCGTCGAGAACCACGTGCGGCATCCGCCGATCGAGGGTGAGCGCGAAGTAGGACCAGATCAGGGGCTCGCCCGCCCGCCCCTTCGCGATCCAGGCCGAGTAGTTCGCCACCTCCAGCGGACGAGGACCGAAGCGGCGCAGCCGCGCGGAGGAGCGACGCAGCGTGCCGCGCTGAAAGATCAGTCCCGGTAGGTCGGGTTCCTTCACCTCGGGCGCGAAGTCGAACCCGTTCGCGGCGGCGAACCGCTGCAGCCGGAACAGCTCCTTCCGCTCGCCCTTCTTCGCGTTGGCGACCCAGCCGACTACCGCGGCGACAAGGCAGGCCGCCGCGGTGACGGAGAGGAGCACGCCGTGGTCGCGGATCCGCTGGGCCCACATTTCCACCGCCAACGCGACTACTACGAGGACGACGAAGACGAGGATCGCGACAAGGGCTGTCGTGACCGCGTACAGCACGATCAGGCCCGCCCAGAAGTTCCACCGACGGTGGCCCCCCAGGAACCCCTGCATCTCAGAGCGGGTGGCGGCGACGGTAAGCGGAGTCGTGTCGAGTTCACTCGTCAACGGGTCACGCGGCCAGATCGAGGGCAAGGTCCAGGTCGCCGCCGTGGCTGATGCCGCCCAGCCGGGACACCTCGATGATCATGCGCAGCACCCTAACCGAGCCGTGCTACGTCGTGGCGGCGGGGACGTGCAGCCGCCCGTCGCGTACCTCGGCGACCTGATCGGCGGCGGCCCGATGCACGTCGTCGTGCGTGACAAGGACGGTCGCGGTCGCCCGGTGCCGGGTGAGCCGGGCGATCAGGTCGATCACCGCGGCGCCCCGCTCATGGTCCAGCGCGCTGGTGGGCTCGTCGACCAGCAGCACCGTCGGGTCGTTCATCAGCGCCCGGGCGATGTTGACCCGCTGCCGTTGGCCGCCGGACAGCTGATGCGGACGACGGCCAGCCTCGGCGGTCAGGCCCACCGCGTCGAGCAGCTCGGCGGCCCGCGCCCGGGTCGCCGACGGCGAGCGCCCGTCGATGTACGCCATGACCTGCAGTTGTTCCAGCGCGGTGAGTGATGGCAGCAGGTTCGGCTGCTGAAACACGATGCCGATCTTGTGGCGGCGCAGCTCGGTCAGCTCGACCCGGGTCAGCCCGGTCGTCGGAGTGCCGTCCACGACGACCGTGCCCGCGTCCGGTGTGATCAACGTGGCGGCCACCGCCAGCAGGCTGGACTTGCCGGAGCCCGAAGGTCCGACGACGGCGGTGAGGCTGCCCTGGGGCACGTGGAGGCTGACCCGGTCGAGGGCGGTCAACCGCCCGTCGCCGTCGGGATAGGTCAGGGTGACGTCGGTCAGTCGCAGGCTCATCGGGCACTCCCCAGGGCGATCAGCGGGTCGACGGAAGCGATGCGGCGCAGCGGCAGCGCCGCCCCGACCGCGCCGAGCGCGATCATGACGGCGGCCGGGAACAGGACTGTTCCGACGCTGAGCTGGAAGGGAATCGCCGTCCCGGCGATCAGCGCGCCGAACCCCGTCGCGAGGCCGGTGCCGAGCGATGTCCCGAGACCGAGCAGCACGACGGCCTGACCGAGCGCGTCGCCCAGCAGTCGTCTCGTCGGTGCGCCCAACGCCTTGAGGATCGCGACGTCGCCGCTGCGCTGCATGGTCCACACGGTGAAGAACGCGCCGATGACCAGGGCCGAGATGACGAACAGGAAGCCACGCATCAATTGCAGCGATCCGTTCTCGGAGGTGTAGGACCCGATCGCCGACAACGAGCCGTCCTTCGTGACGGTCTTGGTGCCGGCCGCCTCGTCGATCGCCGGGAGATCGGCGTCGCCGTCGGCGGTCACCGCGATGACGGTCGCGGTCGGCGTACCTGGCGACCCGCCCGGCGGTGCGGTCAGCTGCCATCGGGCGAGGCTGGTCCAGATCACGGGGGTGTGGCTGAAGGAGGCGTCCCCACTGATGGCCGCGACCGTGACGGTCTGCCCGGCGAGGGTGAACGTGTCACCGGTCGCGACGCCGAGATCGTCGGCGGCCGAGACGGACAGCACCGCCGTGCGGTCGCTGATCTTGTCGCCGTCCGGCGCGAGCGAGGAGCCGGGTGCGACACCGAACACCGACACTCCCGCGCTGTGGTCACCCGCCTCCGCCTTCGTGGTCGTGATGCCCAGCGGCTGCGCACTGCGTACGCCGGGCGCGGTGGCCCACCTCTGCCACTGGGACTCGGTGACGGTGGAGTCGGAGTAAGACACGCTCTGGCCGGCTGCCGGAGCATTGAAGACGATCTTGTCGGCAGGCAGCCCGGTGATCGCGGAGACGTTCTGCCGGCCGAGTCCGGCGGTCAGCCCGGACAGCAGCTCCACCAACAGAGTGATCAACACGATGACCAGGCCGATCAGGACGAAACGCCCCTTGGCGAACCTCAGGTCTCTCCAGGCCACAAACACGCGGAAACCCGCCCTCTCGATTCAGTCGATGCGGTCGATCTCCACGGTGCGCTTCGGGCGTACGCCCCGGCGTCTGGCGCAGGACTGTAATCGGCGGGCCGAAAGACGGCAGGACGGTTCTTACTTTCGATACAGCCGTCCGGCCGCTGCGCTGTCTACCCTGGTAGAGCCATGAACGCCGAAACCCGCCCGCTGACGCCCACGACAGGGATCTTGGCGTGGTGCCTGCACCTGCTGGTCTTCGGCCTGCTCGTCGTGGCGGCCGGTCGAGCGGTCGCCGAAGGTACGCACGCCGCGGCCACGGTCGCGGTCGCCGCCGCCTGCGCCGTCGGGTACGCCGCCGGACCCCTGCTGCTGCGGTCTCGCCGATCGCGGCGGGCCGCCGTCGGCTGGCTCGCCGGGTTCAGCATCCTGTGCCTGCTACTGCTCGCGCTGACGGCCGACGCGGTATGGCTGGCGTTCCCGCTGTACTTCCTCCAGTTGCACCTGCTGCCACGTCGCGCGGGTCTGGCCGCCGTCGCCGTCACCGCTGCCGTGGCGGTTTCCGGGTACGCCGTCCACCAGGGCTCCTTCAGCGTGGCGATGGTGATCGGACCGGCGCTCGGGGCAGCTGTGGCCGTCGCGGTGGCCTGGGGTTACCAGGCCCTGTACCGCGAAAGTGAACAGCGTCGCCGCCTGATCGAGGAGCTGACCGCCACCCGCGCCGACCTGGCCGCCGCCCAGCACACCGCGGGCGTGCTGGCCGAACGCGAGCGCCTCGCCCGGGAGATCCACGACACCCTGGCTCAAGGGTTGTCCAGCATCCAGTTGCTGCTGCGCGCCGCCGAACGGGCGTTGCCCGACGCACCCGACAACGCGGCACGCTATTTGGGACAGGCCCGCCAGGCCGCCGCCGACAATCTCGGCGAGGCCCGCCGTTTCGTTCGGGCACTCGCCCCACCCGCATTGGACGACGCGACCCTCGCGGCCGCACTGGAACGGCTGTGCGCCACGGCCGGCAGCCAGCACAAGATCACCGCCCGGTTCCACCTCGACGGCGCTCCGGTGGCGCTGCCGACCGGCCATGAGGTGGCCTTGCTGCGGATCGCGCAGTCCGCGGTGGCGAACACGGTCCGGCACGCCGACGCCACCGCCGTCGACGTCGCACTGCGGCAACACGGCGACCACGTCGCCCTGAACATCACCGACAACGGCCGGGGCTTCGACCCCGGCCTGGTCACCGGCGGATTCGGGCTGACCACGATGCGCTCGCGGGTCGACGCCCTCGGCGGCACGTTCAGCATCACCTCCACCCCAGGACGCGGCACCGCCGTGGCCGTCGACCTGCCGCTCGCCTCGGCCGACGCCCAGCGATCCGGCGACCGGCCATGACCGGCGACCGCATCCGGCTGTTGCTGGCCGACGATCATCCGGTCGTGCGGGCGGGCCTACGCGCCGTCCTGGAAACCGAGCCGGACCTGGTGATCGTGGCCGAGGCCGCGACCGCGGAGGCCGCCGTCGCCCGCGCCGGGGACGGCGACGTCGACGTGGTCCTGATGGATCTTCAGTTCGGCCGGGGCATGACCGGTGCAGAGGCCACCGCCGCCATCACCGCTCAACCCGGCGGGCCACGCGTCGTCATCGTCACCACGTACGACACCGACGCCGACACACTGCCCGCGATCGAAGCGGGCGCGAGCGGTTACCTGCTCAAGGACGCCGCGCCCGAGGACCTCGCCGCCGCCGTCCGCACCGCGGCCGCCGGGCGTACGACGCTGGCGCCGGCCGTCGCCGACCGGCTGCTGCACCGGCTGCGCTCCCCCGCCCTGACGCTGACTCGGCGCGAGATCGAAGTCCTCACCCTCGTCGCGGACGGTCTGTCCAATCAGGCCATCGCCGGTCGCCTGCACCTCACCGAAGGCACCGTCAAGTCGCACCTCGCCCGCGTGTACGCCAAGCTCGGCGTCGACTCGCGTACGGCGGCCGTCGCGACCGCCGCCGACCAGGGCATCATCCGCCGCTGATCACGGACGGGAGGCGGACCGGATGCGACCCGCCTCCCCCGGCTTCAGCCGATCTCGGCGCTGAGGTAGTCGATGTCGAGCGTGGTCGTGGTGGAGGCGCCCGTCCGGAACCGGACGACCGACAGGTCCGCCACCGCGGGGTCGGTGTACCCCGCGTTGTCGAGCACCAGCACGCCGTTCAGGTACGCGTCGAACGTCTTCGCCGTCACGTCGACCACGAGTTTGACGTCGTACCAGGTGTTCGCGGCGATGACCCCGAGCGAGTGGTAGACGCCGGCGCCGTCCAGGTAGGCCAGTCCTTGCGTACCACCGGTTTCGTACAGCTCGATAGCGTCGTCCGCCCCGGAGCCCACGAACATGCGCGTCCACGATCCCGCGTTGTTCTGCTGGAACCGGAAGTTGAGCGTCACCGTGCCCGACGCGGTACGCGGCAGATCACGCGAAGTCTCGACGGACGCGGTCGTGCTGGTGTCGACGCACGTGAAGCTTTTGTCCGTGGCCGACGGCGTCGGCGTCACCGAGCACGGTGATCCCTCCGCCCAGTCCAGCTTTTGCACATCGGGCAGCACCCGGAAGCCTTGGCCCACTGTCCCGTCCGGGTACGCGTCGAAGGTGTCGTGGACGACGGTCCGGGCCGGTGTTGTTCCAATCGGCGTCTTCAGCCCGGTTCCGCCGATGGTCTCGACGGCGTCCACGCGTACCAGGGTGTCGATGGACGCGGCCTGCTTCGTTCCCTTCACCACGAGCCGGACGGTGTGATCACCCGCGGTGAGGGCCGGAATCTGGTAGATCGCCCGGCGGTATTGCCGCGCGGCGGCGTACGTGTCGAAAGTGCCTGACAAGACGCCGTCGACGTAGACGTCCGCCTGGCCGCCGTCGACGTCCCGGGTTCCGACCAGCGATGCGGTCGATCCGTTGAACGAGAAGGTGAGCTCGTCGCCGGCGTGCCGGGACGCGGTCGTGCTGCGCTCGAAGGTGTCGTAGTTGCCGTCCTCGTCCAGCCACGTGCCGGTGTAGCGCAGGCGGGCGTCGTTGTCCGAGTAACGGGTGACCGACGTCGGCGACCCGCTGATCGACCGGATCGCCAGGTTGTCGAACATCGCCTCGTGGTAACCGCTGCCCAGTTCGACCTGGCCGCTGGCGAAGGAGGTGTGGGTGACGTCGGCCAGCAGCACCCCGTCCGCGTACGCCTTGATGTTGGTGCCGTTGAAGCGAAGCTTCAGGGTGTGCCAGGCGGTGGGGGTGAATCCGGTGATCGTGCCGCTGGTGATGGTGTTGCCGACACTGCCGACGCGCAGGGCCCAGCTGCCGTCGGCGTTGACCTTGAGGTCGTAGCCGTCGGCCGGCTCCGCGCTCTTGGCGGTGTGGTTGACCCGGCCGCCGAGGAGCAGGTATCCGCTGGCCCCGGCGAGCCTGCCGTCGACCTCGACCTCGTAGTTGCGCAGGTCGAGGCTGCCCAGCAGGGTGAACGGCTCCGGAGTCGCGCGGTACTTCCAGTCCACCGGTTTGGTCGCCGCCGTGATGACCTGCTTCAGCACCTTGTTGGTGCCGTCGGTCGCGATCTCGAAGGCGCCGCCCTGGTCGGAGGTGTACTTCGGCGTCTTGCCGGTGCCGTATGCCGCGAAGTCGTCGGTGTACGGCAGCGTCATGTCTGTGGCAGCCGGGTTGCTCGCGGCGGCGATGCCCTTCTGCTGCCCGGTGGTGGTCGTCAGCGACGAGATCGCGTGCGGTGGAAGGGTGACGGTGAAGCTGCCGCCCGTCACGGTGACGTTGCTCTGCTGCACGAAGCTGGCGGTCTCCGTGCTGCGCCAATGGTGCAGCGTGCTCGCGGTGATGCCGCCGCTGAGCGCCACCTGGTAGGTACGCGCGACCGCGCTGGTGTTGAGCAGGACCATGCTCCAGTCGCCGCTGCCGGGATCCTTGACCGTCATGACCCCGCCCCGGTCGTCGGAGTTGGTCGCGCTGTCGACGTAGCGCCAGCCCGGCTTGGCGAACTGGGTGAAGTGCGCGGTCGCCCACAGCCCGTTCGTCACGTCGTAGTGGCCGGTCCAGGGGTGCTGCGCGACCAGGATGCTCTTGTAGTTGAACGGGGTGTTCGGATAGCCCGCCTCGACGGCCGGGTGCATCTCGTACTTGGTCATCCGGCCGACCGCGTACGACTTGATGATGCGTTGCGCGGTGTCCAGCGGCCCGGTGACCCAGTCGCCGCGGAACGGGGCGAGGTCCTCGCCGTCCCACAGCGGCATGCCGAGTCCGGTCGCGGTGGCCGTGCTGTCCTGTTTGTAGTGGGCGTTGAGGGAGTACAAGGCCGCCTTCAGGCTCGGGTCGGCGGCGACCCGATCGGCGATGAACCAGCTCACGTTGCTGTCGGCGGCGGTCAGCTTGACGTTCGCGTAGCCGTCGGCGTCCAGCCCCGGACGCAGCGTGTTGACCACGAAGTTGCGGGCCGATCCACTGCTCGCCCAGTCGGCCGTCACAGTGTTCTCGTTGCGTTCGGGCCCGAGGTAGTCGAAGGTCAGGCCGTACTGGCTCTGCGCACCGTCGAGGAAGGACTTGTAGTACTGGTACCGCTCGGCGTCGGTGTCGACGTACGCCGGGGTTCCCCAGCGCAGGGCGTCGAGGGTGATCGCGGGATTGCGCAGCTTGGCCTGCTGGGCGAGCCAGAGTCCCGCGCCGCGGGTGACGTCGAAGTCGGTCGACGACCGGGTGTGGCTGGGCTCGGTTCCGGCCGAGCTGTTGACGTCGGAACCGATCTCGATCTTGACGTGTTGGAGTGCCGCGCCGAAGCCCGGTTTGAACAGGTAGTCGAGGATGTCGTCACGCTGGGCGGCGGGGTAGTCCTGCAGTAGCCGGGTCATGCCGTTGCTGAACACGGCTCCGACTCCTTCGAAGGTACGCCCGAGGGTGGAGCCGTTCACCGAGACGGTGACGGTGTCCGCGGCCGCCGGGGACGGCAGCACGAGCTGCCAGGCGGCCACACACACCATCGCCGTCAGAGTTGCCAGGATTCTTCTGCGCTGGGACGTCACGTCGGTCCTCCCGGACGGTCAGGCGATGCGGATTGCTTTCCTTCGGCACACTCAGGTCAGGTCCACCAGGTCAACGGAGCCGTCCGGCCACCGCACCTCGACCGCGGTTGTCGGCGTCGCCACGATCGTGGGCAGCGCCGGGGTGGTGCCCGGCCCACGCAGGATCACGGCTGCGGCGTACAGGGCGCCGGGTTCCACCGGGATCGTCGTACGCAGCCAGGGCACCGCCGACTCCGGTCCGAAGGGGTTGGCGTCGTGGTGGCCGGTGACGCCGGCCTCGTCGAACCCGCGCAGGGCGCGAACTTCGCTGACGAATCCGTCCGGCCTGGTCACTGCGGCTTGTCCGCCGTCGTGGCGGTGCTCCAGCGAGTCCCCGGCCAACGCCCAGCCGCCCAGGTGCAACCGCCACGGACCGGGATCGACCGGCCAGTACGCCTCGGGATCCTCCCCGCCGGCGGCCAGCCGGACGGTGTCGTCGCCGACGCGTACGAGCCGGACTTCAACGGCGCCGTGGAGCACGGACGCGGTGGCCAGCCACGGTCCGGTGCGGACGGCGTGCCAGCCGGCCGCGAGACCGCCGGCGGGGCTCAGATCGAGCCACATGGCCCGGCTGTACGACGCCGCCCATCGATCTCCCTGGCCGATGCGTTCGATGCGGCCGCGATGCGAGGGCTCCCCGGCGTCGTCCAGGAGGGCGACATGCGAGTCGAGCGGGCCACGGATCGCTTCGGCACTGAGATCCGGTGCGGCGTGCGTGGCGTACGCGTGGCGAAGGTAGAACGGGTCGTCGAGGGCCGCGCGCCGATCGGCGAGATGATCGCTGCCGTGGTTGGCCACCCGGACCACCCCGTCGGCGGCGGTTGCCGAGACGACCCAGCCGGCCTCAGGTATCACGAAGACCTTGTCCGCGGCGGCGACCGGCGTCGCCGACTCCGGCGCGGTCCACACCGGGTGGTCCGGGGGCAGGAGCAGCCCGGCGAACCCCTTGCTCGCCCAGTAGGGCGAACCCGGTCCCGTGTACTGCTGGCGGATCCGGGGGAACGGCCCGTGCCAGCCGATCGGCAGCAGCCCGCCGGCGTCCACCGAACCCGCTTCCAGGAAATGCTGGAGAACGGAGGAGGCCAGTCCCCGCGTGACTCCGGGTTCCAGCGGAGTGGCGTCGAACAGGGCACCCATCCAGAACGGGGCCAGCATCGCGAACCGATAGGTCAGCGACCGCCCCTGGAACAGCGGCCGACCGTCCGCGCCCACCAGGTACTGCGCGTCAGCCAAGAACTCCGACAGGCGGGACCGGTACTGCGGATTCGGTTCCTCACCGGTGATCCGGCTGAACCACAGCGGGTAGAAGTGCATCGCCCAGCCGCTGTAGTAGTCGAAGTTCTGGCGGCGGTCGTCGCCCGAACCGCCGTCGGAGTACCAGCCGCCGCCGACGTACCAGCTCTCGTGGGTCGCGAGGTTCCGCTCGATGTCCTCCTTCGACCACGGACCGTCCACACTGCGCAGGAACGCCTCGACGATGTTCTGGAACCAGATCCAGTTGTTGTCGTAATCGCTCGTGCCCACGATCGGGGTGAACCAGTCGACGACGTTGGCCTTCACGTCGTCGCCGAGCCGGTCCCACAGCCACGGCCGGGTCTCGTGCAACGCGATCGCCAGCGACGCCGCCTCCACCCGGGCCTGCCGCCGCTCGCCCAGGGTCGGCCACCGATGGCGGCCACGGGGATCCGATCCGGCGGCCACTCCGGACGCGTACCAGTCGAGCAGGCCGTGCGGATCCTGCCCGTCCGCACCGCGTACGCGCATCGCGGCCAGCAGGAAGGTGCGGGCGAACCCCTCCAGTCCGTCGCTCCAGCGGCCCGAGTTGGAGGCCGGTCCGGGCAGATCGATCAGGCTGTGCCCGGGTGCGGCGTGATCGCGTACCGCCAGCAGCATGCGGTCGGCGACGGCCTCCCAGTGCGCCCGGGAGTAGCCGGTGTGCGGGGACAGCAGGCGGTCGGGATCAGGCAGCGCGCTCACGAGGCCACCGTCACGTCGAGGTAGTCCAGGACGGCCGGCCCGAGCGCCCGCACCGTCAGCAGGTGCTTGCCGGCCGGAATCCGGGTGCCGATCGGCAGGCCGTCGACGGTGAACTCCAGCTCGCCGGTGCCACTGGGCGTCACCGTCAGCAGGCCCTCGCGCACTGTGTTGACCTCGTACGCCAGCCACTCCCCCGCGTCGAGGTGGACCACCATGACCTCGTCGTCGGCGCGTTCGACGCCGAGATTGTGCCGGAAGTTGGGTTCGGCGGGCGGCTGCGCCCCGTCCGGCAACGCCCGGTACGCGACGGTGACGTTGTCCGACTGCCGGAACCCGGGCAGCGGCGTCCTCGGCCCGTTCGAGTGGTAGGAGACGCCTTCACCGAGATGGCCGAAGTACTCCGCCTGCAAGCGCAGCGGCGCACGGCGCATGAATGCGTCGACGACGTCGTGGCGATAGTCGCATCGTTCCAGCGCGAGGTTGTCGAGCAGCTCGAACAGCGTACGCCGGGCCGACTCGGCGTCCGGCTTCGCGCCGCCGTAGACGTAGTCCACGATGGCCTGCCAACCGTCGGGCTGCCGGATGGTGGCAGGCGAGTTCAGCTTGGAGATCTTCTTCCAGGTCCAGAAGTTCCAGCCGATGTCGTAGTCCTCGTACAGCTGGAACGACGCCTGGTACCAGCCGTTGTTGTTCTCGCCGCCCTCACCCATGTAGATGGGCACGTCGAGTTCCGCGCGTTTGTCGAGGTACTCGGTGATCTGATCGCGGTCGGGCGAGTTCCAGTACTTGTGGAACTGGAGCAGTGTGTTGTCGTCCCACAGCTCGTCGAAGATGCTCCAGTTCCGCGCCCAGTTGCTGCCTTCGAGGATCATCATGTGATCCGGGTCGACCTCGCGGATCTCGGCGATCAGCCGCTGGTAGAGGGCGATCAGTTCCTGGGGGTACTTGTACTGGAACTCGCGCGGCAGCGGCTCGTTGAGCAGGTCGTAGCCGGCGACGATGGGGTCGTGGCGATACCGGCGGGCGATCTCGCGCCACAGCCGGACCGTGTCGTCCTGATAGCGCGGCGTCGTGAACAGCTCCGGGTAGTTGTTCGGGGAGTCGTCGATGTTGGTGCCGGTCTGCCCGCCGGGAGCGCCGTGCAGGTCGATGACGACGTAGACGCCGTAGCGGCGGCACCAGTCCAGGAATCGGTCGATCAGCTGGAACGAGCCCTCATCGAAGACGCCCTCGTCGTCCATGAGATACCGCGCGTTGAGCGGCAGCCGGACGGAGTTCCAGCCCTCCTCGGCCATCCGGGCCACATCGGCCTCGCCGATGTACTCGTCGCGATATCGGCGCCAGAAGGTTTGCGCGTCCTGTTCGCCGATGAGGTCGGCGATCACCTTCTCGATGGCCCGTGGACTGGCCGCGGCGTCGCCGAAGCGCCACATGTAGCCTTCGGGCAGCCACCAGTTGCCCAGTCCCACCCCGCGCAGCAGGATCGGCTCACCCGCCGGGTCGAGGACTTGCCGGTGGTGACGGCGCAGAAAGCCGCTCATCGTGTCTTGCTCCTTCAGCAATCGAGGGCCGGTCATTTGAGCCCGGACATCATGAAGCCGCGGACGATGTACCGCTGGCAGAAGACGAAGACCACCAGGACCGGGAGCACCATCACGGCCGCGCCGGCCATCAGGACTCCGTAGTTGCTGGAGTACTGGCCTTCCAGGAGGGCGAGGCCGACCGACAGGGTGTACTTCTCCTGATCGGTGGCGACGATCAACGGCCAGAGGAAGCTGTTCCAGGAGGCGATGAAGGTCAGGATCGCCTGGATGGCCAGGATCGGCCCGGACACCGGCAGCACTACCCGCACGAACGTGCGGATCTCGCCGGCGCCGTCCAGCCGCGCGGCCTCCAGCAGCTCGTTGGGGATGGTGGTGAAGAACTGGCGGAACAGGAAGATGTTGAAGGCCGAGACCAGCCCCGGCAGGACCACGCCGGTGAGGGTGTTGGTCAGGCCCATGGCGTTGAGGATCAGGTAGGTGGGGATCATGGTGACCTGGTCCGGGATCATCATGGTGGCCAGCACGATGACGTAGACGGCGTTCTTGCCCGGGAAGTCGAACTTCGCGAAGCCGTAGCCGGCCATGGCGCGCAGCAACAGACCGACGAACGACAGCACCACCACGATGAGCGTGTTCTTCAGATAGACGCCGAAGTCGAGGCTGGTGAACAGCTCCGCGTAGTTCGACCAGGTGAACTCCTGCGGCCAGAGGGTCGGCGGGATGTCGAGCACCTCGCTCTCCGGCTTCACCGAGCCCGACAGCATCCACAGGAACGGAATCGACACGACCACCGCGCCGACCATGAGCAGCGCCGCGACCGCGGCGCGCAGCCAACGGGATCTAGTACTCGACATCGCTTCTCCGCAGCCGGAACTGGATCGCCGTGACGATCATGATGGCCAGGAACAGCAGCACCGACGCGGCCGAGGCGTACCCGAAGTCGGACAGGTTGAAGCCGTTCTGGTAGATGAACAGCGCCACCGACATGGTCCCGTCCAGCGGGCCGCCGTCGGTCATGACGAAGGGCTCCTCGAAGAACTGGATCCACGCGATCGTGGTGGTCACGGTCACGAAGAAGGTGGCGTACCGCAGTAGCGGGATGGTGATGCGGGTCAGCCGCTGCCAGGGCGTGACGCCGTCGATGGCCGCGGCTTCGTAGAACTCGCGGGGAATCCCCTGGAGCGCCGCCAAGAAGATGATCATGTTGAACCCGGCGCCCTTCCAGACGCCCACCAGGACCAGGCTGAGCTTCGCGATGAAGGGCTGGTCGAGCCAGGGCACCGGCTCGACGCCGCCGAGCGAGAGCAGATAGTTGATCAGCCCACTGTCCGTGTTGTACAGATAGCCCCAGATGACGGCGACCGCGACGATGTTGGTGATCGCGGGCAGGAAGTAGAACGCTCGCAGCCCCCGGAACAGCCGGTTGCTGCCCATGTTGAGCAGCAACGCGACGGCGAGCGAGCACACCACGATCAGCGGTACGCCGAGCAGCACGTACATCAGCGTGTTCAGCGCCGCGGTGCCGAACAGCTCGTCCGACAGCAGCCTGCGGTAGTTCTCCAGCCCGATGAACTCGACGGACGACGGATCGGCCAGCCCGCGCAGGTCCAGGTCGGTGAGGCTGGCGCCGGCGGCGACCAGGATGGGCACGACCATGAACACCAGCAGCAGGAGCACGGACGGGCCGACGAAGATGAGGGCACCGCGGTGCCGGGACAGCTTGCGCATGGTTCTCCCTGAGAACGGCCACGCCCCGCCCGCGTGGGCCGGCGGGGCGACGGCCACTACTTGGCGGAAAGCTCGCGCGCCTTGGCGGCGAACGCGGGCACCGTCGTGTCGACGCTCGCGCCGCTGACGCAGACCTTCTGCAGCGCCCGCACCATCTCCGGCGCGATGGCGCCCCACGCCTTCAGCTGCGGAACGATCTTGGCGTTGCGCATCTGCTCGTAGTAGACGGCCAGGTTGGCGTCGCCACCGGAGACCAGTCCCTGCAACGCGTCCTGCCGGGCGGGCAGATCGTTCGTCGCCTTGAACCAACTCTCCTGGGTCTGCTTCTGGGCCAGGTAGGACATGAACTTCAGCGACTGGTCGACCATCTTCGACTTGCTGAAGATCGCCAGGTTGGACCCGGCCATCACCGACGTCGCGGAGGACTTCGCGGGGATCGCGGCGACGGCCCACTTGCCCGCCAGCTCCGGAGCCTGGTTGTTCAGCAGCGTCGCCATGTACGGGCCGCTGATGAACATCGGGATCTTGCCGGTCTTGAAGCCCTGCACCATGTCCGCGTCGGGTTGCGCCTTCTTCGGGGTCAGCCCGGCGGCGAAGAAGCTCTGCTCGTACGCGACGGCGCTCTTGAACTGCTCGGTGTCGAAGGTGACCTGGTCACCAGTGACGACGTCGCCACCCGCGCTCCATGTCAGGATGAGCGGGAGGAACTGGTCGTCGGTGTTGATGCCGACGCCGAAGTTGCCGCCACCGCGGGCGGCCAGCGTCGTCGCCGCGGCGGTCAGCTCGTCCCAGGTGGCCGGGGCCTTCGCGACGCCAGCCTGCTGCAGCACATCGGTGCGGTAGAACAGCACCCGGGTGTCGGCGATCCAGGGGACGCTGACCGCCGCGCCGCCGACCTTCATCGTCTCGGCCGAGGCCGGGAAGAACTTCGCGCCGTCCAGCTCGGGATAGGCCGACAGCTTGCCGGACAAGTCGAGCAGCGCGCCCGCGTCGGCGAACTCGGCCAGGAACGAGTGACCGACCTGGACGACGTCGGGACCGTTGCCGGAGGCGATCGCGGCGGACATCTTGTCGCGCGCGTTCTTCCACGGAATGGACTGAACCTTGATCTCGATCCCGGTGTCCGCGGTGAACGCGGCCGAGATCTCGGTCATCTGCTTCGCCTTGTCGCCCATCGTCCAGATCTCGATGGTCTGCGCGTCGCCCGCGCCCCCGTCGCCGCCGCCGCAACCGGTCAGCGCACTCGCAGCGACGGCCAACCCGGCCAGAACTGCTACGGAACGTCTCCTCACCTGGATCGCACCCTTCGCCGTCGTTTAATTTACGCCGTGATTTAACTCGGGCGGCATCAGCGTGTCAAGATTCTCTTCATAGAGCGGGAAGAACCGGCCCGCCAGAATCCGGCCTCGTCCCCGTCCACAGGACGGCTGCCGGCCGAGCCAAAGCGGTTCCGTGATCTGCAGGTTCACCTCGATCACCACACGGCGAAGCAGAGCGGTCCGATCCGCTGCCTCCGTCGGCACTCCGACGGACGACACCGTCGACGCCCGTGCGCCAAACGATGGCGAGGTGCCGTATAGTCCCAGTTACTTCAAGGCGTTAACAAAGATCATCCGAGGAGGGCTCCATGCCGACCCGCAGGTTCACGACCGTCCACGACCTGCGGCGCAATCATCGCGCAGAGCTGTTGTCCGCGCTCTACGTCGACGGCCCGCTGACCCGGCCCGAACTGAGCGCCGCGACCGGGCTCAGCGCCGGCACAGTCAGCAACGTGGTCAACGACCTGATCGACGCCGGCGCGGTCGTCGAGGCCGGAGCGCTGGACTCCAGCGGCGGACGCCCCCGCATCCTGTTGCGGGTCAGTCCCACCCGGGGGTACGCCATCGGCGTCAGCATCGGCCCCCGTCACATTCAGGCGGGCGTGTTCGACCTGGCCATGACCGAACTCAGCCGGATCGACCAGCCGCTGCCGGCCGAGTCGCGCGATCCCGAGCAGGCGGCTCGCCAGATCGATGCCGTGACCGACGAGGTGATCCGGACCGCCGGCGTCGACCGGGCGCAGGTCCTCGGCCTCGGCGTCGGCGTCTCCGGCGTGGTGGAGCACGGTGACGAGATCCTCGTCAGCGCCCCGACGATGGGCTGGGACGCGGTGCCGCTGGCCCGGCTGCTCCAGCACGGACGTGGCATCCCCCTGTTCATCGACAACGGCGCGAAGAACATGGGGCAGGCCGAACTGTGGTTCGGCGCCGGACGCGGCGCGCAGGAGGCTGTCGTCGCCCTGCTCAGCTCGGGCGTCGGCGCGGCCATCGTCACGCACGGCAACGTGTACCAGGGGGCCAGCAGCAGCGCCGGCGAATGGGGGCACATGACCGTCGAGGTCGGCGGCCGGCGATGCGGCTGCGGTGCCCGCGGCTGCCTGGAGGCGTACATCGGGGCGGAGGCGATCATCGATCGATATCGGCAGCTGACCGGCCGCCGGACCGACCCGTACGCCGATGACCAGACCGTCCTGGCCGCCATCGTCGCCGCTGCGCCCGACGACCCGGAGGCGCGGCGGGTCATCGACGAGACGGCGCTGTACCTCGGCACCGGCGTGGCCAACCTCATCAACCTCATCAACCCCGAGCGGATCATCATCGGCGGGTGGGCAGGCCTACTGCTCGGCGACCAGATCCTGCCCGCCGTCCGGGAGATCGCCCGGGAGAACGCGCTGCGGGTGCCCTACCGCGACGCGACCATCCACCTGGCCGAACTCGGCGTGGACGCCGCGATCGTCGGAGCGGCTGCGCTGCCGATCGCGGAGTTCCTGCGTACTGGTGGGGCGGCGGCTCAGACTCCCGCCGTATCGGGTGTGATGATCCGGAGCTGAGTCGCTCGGCGTACGCCCACGAGCGGCAGAACGCAGGAGGCGGCGGGCACCGAGGCCGCCCGGAGTCGCCGGGGCAGCCCGGTCTGCGGGTCGAGCCGGAACGTCGTGACGTCGCCGGAGCGCTGATGGGCCACGTGCAGCAGGGATCCGGCGACGGCCAGGTGCCGGGGCCAGGTGCCGCCGCTGGGGAACTCCGCTACCAGTCGCAGGTCCCCCGGGGTGAGGACGGCGACGACGTCGGGACCTCGGTCGGCCACGTAGACGAAGCGGTTACGGTGACCGGCCAGTTCGGACGGTTGCGTGAGGCCGGCGTACCGGGCGATCGGTCGCCAGTCCGCGTCGAAGGTGGCCACCGCGCCGTCGCGTTCGCAGGTGACCGTCCAGGTGTCGCCCAGGCGGACGAAGTGGCGGGGACCGCCGGGGACGGCGTGCTCCCCCACCGGCGTCAGCCGGCCACCGTCCAGCCGCGTACGCCGGACGACGTCGCGGCCGAGGTCGCTGATCAGCACCTCCCCGGCGTACGCGGAGATCATGTGCGGGTGGACGAACCCGTCGAGCACGTGCGACGGCCGTCCGGCTGTGCCGTCGGCGTGCAGTGGATGCACCCGGACCGTGCCGGCCGCGTACTGCACGGTGATCAGGTGGCCGCCGACGACGGCCAGGTGGCACGAGTCGGGGTCGGTCGCGTACACGATCGGCAGCTCCGGATGCTGCGCCAGGAACGACGGCGACGGAACCCCGGCGAGCAGGCGTACGCGACGGTCGGGGAGGACGCGGACGACGCCCGCGCCCTCCCCTCGGGGTGGTGTGTAGCACCCGGCCAGCAGCACGTCAGACCTGGACGAACTTCACCGCGTCGGCCCGGGCGCAGCCCGTTCCGCTGGAGGTGAGCTGCACGGCGGTCGAGGTGCCGGCCGGCAGGGCGAAGCTGCCCAGCGACACCCAGCCCGAACTGCCGGTGGTGCCGTTGACGTACGTGGTGCTCCCCGCGACGTCGTACCGGGCGTTGGCGTCGCTGTTGGCGTACACGAGGTTGTAGACGTAGACCTGGTAGGTCCCGGCGGAGCGCAGGTTCGGCCGCCACGTGGCGGTGTTGCCCGCCGAGCCGCAGGCGGCGTAGCGGGTGGGCGAGGCGTAGGTCCAGCCGGTCAGCGTGGAGTCGTACCACGTGCCCGTCTCGCTGTAGCCGTACGCGGCGGGCCCGTCATTGTCGACGTAGTAGTCCTTCTGCCAGTAGCGGATGTAGTCGAACTGCACCGCCGAGGGCAGGAAGGCCGGGTCCGGCGAGGTGCCGTAGCCGATGGTGGTCAGCCAGATGTTGAGGTAGTCGTGGGTCCACTGGCTCGGCGTGTACGGCGCGGTGTACTTGAGCACGCCGTCCACATAGAACTTGACCGAGGTCTCCGCCCAGTCGATCCCGTAGACGTGCCACTGACGCAGGTCGAGGCCGGTGTTGTAGGTCGACCCGGGGTTGTAGGAAGCGGCCGACCCGTTGCCCTTCCAGGTGTGCACGCCGGAGTGGTTGGTGGCCAGCGCGGCCGGCGACGACGTCGAGTCGATCTCGAACCCGTCGATCTCGGTACGCGCGGTCGGCGACAACGTCGTGCTGCCGTCGCCCGACATCAGCCAGAAGGCGCTGTGCCAGCCGACCCCGTCGTTGATCTTCGCCCGGGTCTCGTAGTAGCCGTACCGCAGCGCCTGCTTGCTCACCAGACCGCCGCCGGTGAAGCTCTTACCGGCGTACGTCTCCTGCTTGAGGTTGATGTTCAGCAGACCGCCCGCCACCGACACGTTCTCGGGCCGCTGGGCGCTGTACGCCTTCACATCCGTGCGGTAGTTCCATTTCGCGGTGTCGACCGCCGTGCCGGAGAACTCGTCGCTGAAGGCGAGGGTCCAGCCGGTGCCGCCGATCGGGTCGGCGTGCGCCGGACCGGCGGACAGGGACGCCCCCAGCAGCACCGCCGGGATCGCCAGCCAGAGAGCACGATGAGCACGCATCAGTTCCTCCCGTAGTAGAGGCGCAGGTTCGTCAGGTCGACCAGATAGAGGACGTCGACGCCGGCCCCGTCGCGTTCGACGGCGAGCCGCTCGACCGGTACGCCGGGCGCGATCGACGTCGTCGTCCACGCCGCGCCGGGCTTGGTGGCCATGAATGCCCGATCGGTGCCGCTGCTGGTCACGTAGTAGACGCGTTTGCCGTCGGTGGGATGCCAGGTGATGTCGAGTGCGGCCGTGGTCTGCCCGCCGTTGTAGACGACCTCTCGGGCCCACGAGCTGCCGGACACGTAGGCGTACAAAACCTCGAAGTTCGTGGCCCGCCGGAATCGGTAGACGATTTTGGGACTGGTCCCGTCGAGGGTGAGCTTGGCGCTCTGCACGGCCGGGCCGGTGTCGTTCCCGTACGCCTCCCCCGAGATCAGGGGCTGGACGATGTCCGCCGTGCCCGTCGTGACCGGTACGGACACCGCCGCCCCGGCGTGGTCGCGGAATGTTCCTGTGGCCGGCGAGTAGACGAGGTAACTGAGCTGGTGGCGGTAGGTGGTGGCCGGGTAGATCCCCCACTCCCACAGGATGTGCAGGTTGCCCGCCGAGTCGAACTGCAGGTCGTCGGGGTAGACCGCGCGGTTGTCCGACTGGGCGAAGATCGCGACCAGGCTCCAGGTCGAGGCGGCGTTGTTCCAGCGGTACAGCCGGCCGGATCGCGCGGTGGTCCCGTCCAGCCGGGCGATGACGTACAGATCGCCGTTCGGCGCGGTCGTCACCACCGGATACGTGACGCCGACACCTTGGTCCGGCAGGTCGGCGGAGTGCCATTGCGGTGCGGCCCCGGTGGTGTCCGACCGAAAGTACCGCGCCAAGCGTTGTTGTGCATGGACGCGAAGACGTGGAACCGGCCGCTGCCGTCGCGCGCCATCGAGGGCTGGTTGTGGCCGATGTCGTCGGTGAACTCGGGCTGCGCCGTGCCGTTCAGCGCGGGCAGGCGGGTCCAGTTCCCGGCGTTGTCCCGCCGGGCGATGGCGACCTTGTGCGTCCCTGCGGTGGAACCGGGTTCGTTGAAGGCCAGGTACGCGTACTCGTTGCCGCTGTAGTAGGTCTCCAGCGGAGACCACCACCCGGCCTGGTTCGACGAGTCGATCGCGTACGGGACGACGGTGAGGGTGGCGGAGGCGGTGGCGGGCGTCGCCGGGAGCAGCAGGGCCGCCGCCGTCAGCAGGACGAGGGATCTGCGCATGTCTCTCCTTTGTGGATGGAAGGAGTGCTATGCCGTGCCGATGACCTGGCGCTGACGGCCCAGTCCGGCGACCTCCAGCTCCACGATCTGGCCCGCCCGGAGGTAGGGACGGCCGGGCCGGCCGATCGCGCAGCCGGGCGGAGTGCCCGTGTTGAGGATGTCGCCGGGGCGCAGGACCATGAACTGGCTGGCGTACCAGACCAGGTGCGCGGGATCGAAGATCATGTCGCGAGTGGACGCGTCCTGGCACGTCTCGCCGTCGACCCACAGCCGCAGCCGCAGATCCGACGGGTCGCCGAGGTCGTCCGGCGGGACGAGCCAGGGGCCGAGCGGGTTGAAGGTCTCGCAGCACTTGCCCTTGTCGAGGGTGCCGCCGCGGTCGTGCTGGAAGACGCGTTCGGACACGTCGTGGGAGATCGCGTACCCGGCGATCGCGGCCTGCGCGGCCGCGGGCGAGTCCAGATAGCGGGCGGTCGCGCCGATGACCACGGCCAGCTCGATCTCCCAGTCCACGGCGGTGCCGCCCCGGGGAATGAGGACCTGGTCGTACGCGCCGACGACGGTGTCCGGGGCCTTCAGGAACAGCGCCGGTTCGGCCGGCGGCTCGAACGGGGGCGGCTTGCGATAGTTCGGGCCGACGCAGATCACCTTGCCCGGCTGGGCGACCGGCGCACCGATACGCATCCCGGTGACGTCCCAGCGCGGCAGCGTCCCGTCGGCGAGCGCTTGCGCGACCGTCGCCACACCACCGCCGCCGAGGAAGCTCCCGTCGATGTCGGCCGTCAGCGACGACAGGTCGTAGACCACGCCGTCGGCATCGGCGACAGCGGGACGCTCCTGGCCGCGCGGGCCGACGCGCATAAGGCGCACGGATTCCTCCAGTCATCGGATCGCCGTTGATCATGGAGTTTCCAGTCACGACACACCGTCGAGACCACGGTTAACTCCATGATCAACGCGAAAAAGAGGGGGTGGGGGTTAGGCGGGGGGCCAGGCGGCGGTGGCGGCGGACATGAAGCGGGCGGCGCGATCGCGGAGGACGTCCCACGCCCCAGCGGCGACGAGGCGGGCGTCGACGAGCGCACTGCCGACCCCGACCGCCACCGCTCCGGCTGCCGCGTAGTCAGCGACCGATTCGGGAGTGACTCCACCGGTCGGCGCGAGGCGCAGTTCCGGCATCGGCGCCAACAGCTCGCGCAGGTAGCCCGGCCCGAAGGCGCTGGCCGGGAAGACCTTCACCAGCGCCGCCCCGCAATCGGCGGCCGTCTCGATCTCGGTCGGAGTCAGCGCTCCGCACACCACCGGCAACTCGGTCGCCGCCAGGACGGCGGGCCGGACCGTGGGCGTGACGAGGAACTCCGCCCCGGCCTCACGAGCCGACATCGCCTGCTCCGGTGTGCGTACACTTCCTGCTCCGACGAGACACGAGCCCGCCACCGCGGCGCGCAACTCGCTGATCGCGGACAGCGCGCCGGGTGTGGTGAGCGTGATCTCGACGGCGGACAGGCCCGCACCGGCCAGGATTTCGCCGACCCGGACCGCACCCTCGGCGGAGGGGAGCCGGATGATGGCGATCACACGGCCGAGGCTGCCTGCACTTCGGGCGGCTCGGTCACGAGCCTCGCCGGCGCCGTCGATAACACTCATGCTGTCAGTGCCTCCATTTGGGACTTCGCGGTGGCCAGCGCGTCCTTCGGGCTGGCCTTACCGATGAGCGCGGACTGGACCGCGTTGGCGAGCGCGGTCTCGATCTGCGCGAACTTGGGGTAGATCCAGAACGGATCCGGGGTGGAGTGCGCGCCGATGGCGCTGGTGAACGCCGAGACGAACGCGTCGGCCTTGACGTCGGCGCTGGCCAGCCCCGCGGTCGTGGTCGGCGGCAGGCCGGCGCCCTTGTACCACTGGTTCGTGTAGGTCGGGTCGCTGGTCATCGCGGTGACGAACTTAGCCGCTGCCGCGGAGCCGTCGCCCTGCAGGACCGCCAGCGCGTGCCCCCAGGCGAGATGGCGCGACTGATCGCCGGACGCCTTGACCGGGCGGGAGATCGGCAGCAGCTTGTCGCCGAGCGTCTTGTCGGTCGACGCCTTGGTGACCGCGCCGCGCCCGCCGATGGCGTCCTCGTAGAAGCCGACCTTGCCCTGGGCGAACAGCGCCCGAGCGTCGAACCGGTTGACGTCCGGCGCGATGAGCTTCTCGTCGTACAGCTTCTTGTACCAGGTCAGCGCCTCGACACTGGCGTCGTCGCCGACGGCGATCTTGCCGTTGTCCACGACCGGGGAGCCGAAGACCCACATCCACGGGATGAAGTCCTTGAGCTGGTCCACCTTCGTCATCGCCGCCCACGGGACGACCCCGCCGCCCAGCCCCTTGAGGGCGCGCAGGGCGTTCTCGAAGTCGGCGATCGTCGTGGGCGCCTGGGCGATCCCGGCCCGGTCCAGCAGCTCCTTGTTGCCGATCAGGCCGATCCCCGCGGTGGTCCACGGCAGGCCGTACTGCTTGCCGTTGGCCTTGGCGATGCCGAGCGCGGCGTCGGTGTAGCCGCCCTTGGCCGCGATCGGTCCCAGGTCGACGAGCTTGCCGGTGGCGGCGAGGGTGGCCAGCCAGGCGACATCGGTCTGGATCACGCCGGTGAGCGTGCCGCCGCGTACCTGGAGCAGCAGCTGGTTGAGGTAGTCGTTGTACGGATACGACGCGGTGGTCACCTTCGCCCCGGCGCTGCCGGCGTACGCGTTGACCATGGTCGTCAGGACGTCCTTGGTGGACGCCTCGTTCAGCGACCAAGCGGTGAAGCTGAAGTCCTTGACGCCGTTGTCGGCGAACGGATCGCCGGACGAGGTGGACGGGCCGCTGGTGCCGGGGGCGCACGCGCTGAGGACGGCGGCTCCGGCGGCCAGGCCGAACAGTTTGCCGACGCTGCGGCGAGAATACGTGTGGGACATCGCGTACTCCTGAGGGTGTGGAGGGGTCAGCCCTTGACCGCGCCGCTGACGAGCCCGGCGACGAGGTAGCGCTGCAGGATGACGAATCCGCCGACGACCGGGATCGAGACCACCAGCGAGGCGGCCATCAGGTCGGGCCAGGCGGCCTGGAACTCCCCGAGATAGGTGTTGACCAGGCCGGGCGGCAGGGTCTGCTTGTCCGGGCCGGCGAGGGTGAGGGCGAAGATGAAGTCGTTCCAGCCTCGGATGAAGGCGAACAGGCCGGTGGCGACGAGGCCGGGCAGGCTGACCGGCAACAGGATGCGGTGGATGACGCTGCCCTGGCCCGCCCCGTCGACCTTGGCCGCCTCCAGCAGCTCGTCGGGGATCGTGTCGAAGAACCCCTTGAGCATCCAGACGCACAGCGGCAGGGTGAACGTGGTGAACGACAGCACCAGCGCCAGGTAGGAGTTGAGCAGTCCGAAGGCGCTGAACAGCAGGTAGAGCGTGATGAGCAGGAGCGCTTGCGGGAACATCTGCGAGGCCAGGATCAGCGACATCAGCGATCGGCGGCCTCGATAACGGAACTTGCTGAACGAGTAAGCGGTGTACGCCGAGACGAGCACCGTCAGCACGGCGGTCAGCGACGACACGATCAGGGAGTTGACCAGGTACCGGCCGAGGACCGGGTTGTCGGCCAGGTTGGCGAAGTGCTCCAGCGTGACCGTACGCGGCCACAGCCGGGGCGGGAATCGGAAGGCGTCGCCGCTGGGCGTCAACGCGGTGACGATCAGCCAGTAGACCGGCCCGAACGCGAACACGCCGATGACGAGGACGGCCGCCATCGCCAGCCACGGCCGGGGTCTGCGCGGTTTCCGGGGAGCCGCCACGGTGAGCGTCGTCATCGCTTCTCCTCCCGCTCGGCGAGGCGTACGTAGCCGACGACCAGCACGAGCAACAGCAGCAGCCACAGCGCGCCGAGCGCACCGGCCCGGCCGAGGTCGAAGCCCTTGAACGCGGTCTCGTAGACGGCCACGGCGAACGTGGTGGTGGCGCCGGCCGGCCCGCCGCCGGTGAGCACGTAGATCATGTCGAAATGCTGGAAGTTCCAGATGACTTCGAGCAGCACGACGATGCCGATGATGCCGCGCAGGTGCGGCAGGGTGATGTGCCAGAAGCGGCGCAGCGTGCCCGCGCCGTCCATCGCGGCGGCCTCGTGCAGGGTGGCCGGGACGGTCTGCAGCCCGGCCAGCAGCATCACCATGATCCAGGGGAAGCTGGCCCAGGTCTTGGCGACGATGATCGCGGCCATCGCGGTGGTCGGGTCGCCGAGCCAGCTGACCGGCGCGTCGATCAGCCCCAGCTGCACCAGTACGCCGTTGAGCAGCCCGTAGTTCGCGTTGAAGATCCACAGCCAGGCGAACGAGACGACGACGCCCGGAATCACCCACGGGAACAGGAACGCGCCCCGTAGCACGGCGCGGCCGGGCAGCCGCGTGTTCAACGCCAGCGCCAGGGCGAAGCCGAGGATGAACGGGCAGGCCGTGCTGAACACGGTGAAGACCAGCGTGTTGCGCAGCACCGGCCAGAACTGGTCGTCGAGCACATGCCGGAAGTTGTCCAGGCCGACGAAGCTGCGCCCGGGGATGACCAGGCTCTGCTGGAACAGGCTCGTGGTCAGCGACCCGATCAGCGGATAGAGCACGATCGCGCTGAACAGCACCACCGCGGGCAGTGTCAGCAGGAACCCGAAGGTCCGGTCCGACAGGTGCCGCCCGTGGCGCTGCGGGATCGGCTGGGCCCGTACGGGGGTGGTGGTCGCGGGCGGGGCGGTCATTCCACCACCACCGATTGCAGCGGTACGCGGGCCGGCCCGTGGTAGCCAAGCCCGATGCTGATCGAGTCGGCCGCCTCGATGACGGCGCTGGCGAGGACGGCTTCCCGGTTGGGCAGGTCGATCGCCGACAGGGGGCCGGAGACGGACAGTCCCGCCACCACCGCACCGGAGCCGTCGCGGATCGGCGCGGCGACGCAGGCCCGGCCGAGCGCGAGTTCCTCGACCTCGGTGGCGTATCCGCGCGCCGAGGTGGTGCTGATGGCCTGGTCGAGCTTGTCGTGCGTGACGATCGTCCGCGGCGTGTACGCCGGAAGGTCCTCCAGCAGCACGCGCCGTTCGGTCGAGCTGAGCCCGGACAGCAGCGCCTTGCCCAAGCCGGTGGCGTGCAACGGATTACGCTGCCCGGCCAGCACGAACGGGCGCGGTGCGAGCCGCCCCTCGAAGTTCAGCAGATAGAACAGCTCGTCGCCGCGGCGTACCGCGACGTTGGCGCCCAGGCCCAGCTCGGCGGCGAGGTTCTGGGCGACCTGCCGGGCCTCCCGGTGCACGGGGTGGCTGTTGAGGACCGCACCGCCGAACGACACCATGTCCAGCCCGAGCCGGTAGAGGCCGCTGACCGGGTCGCGGTCGACGAATCCGGCCGCCTCCAGGGTCTGCAGCAGCCGGCTCGCGGTCGACAGCGACAGCCCCACCGCGCTGGCGACGTCGGAGACCCGCAGCTCCGACCGGCCGGCGGTGAAGACGCGCAGCACGCCGAGCGCTCGTTCGACGCTCTGCGTGCCGGTTTCCGAAGCCATCGGGTTCCACCCTCTCTGGATTTCGCTTGCGTGATACGGCAAGATATCCCGCATGTTGCAAGCGGTCAACCAGTGAACGGGAGAAGCTTGTGAAAGTAGTGGCCATAGAGTCCTATGTCGTCAAGCTCCGCCCGCCGGAGGCGTATCTCGGTGCGCGGCCCACGTCAGCGAAAGCAGACGAGTACTACGTCCGGCCGCCGTGGCGCAGCCTCTACGCCGACCGCTTCGAGACCCTGATCGTGCGGGTGACCTGCGACGACGGCACCACCGGCTGGGGCGAGGCGCTGGCCCCGGTCGCGCCGGAGATCGCGCGAGCGGTCGTGGACCGGCTCGTCGCGCCCGTCCTGATCGGACGCGACCCGCGACGCGTACGCCCGCTGTGGGGCACCCTCACGGGGCTGATGCGGGAACGCGGCCACCTCGGCGGGCACCAGGCCGACGCCCTGGCCGCCGTCGACATCGCGCTCTGGGACCTCGCGGGCAAGGCGTACGGCGTACCGGTGCACGCGCTGCTCGGCGGGGCGTACCGCGACGAGATCCCCACCTACGTCTCCGGGCTGCCCCGGCCGACCGACGGCGAACGCGCCGAGTTGGCCCGCGAGTGGGTGTCGCAAGGCGTACGCGCGATCAAGCTGCACCTCGGCCACGGGGTCGACACCGATCTCGCGACCTTCGACGCCGTGCGGGCGGCGCATCCAGACTTGAAGGTGGCCGTCGACGCGCACTGGGCTTACGACCTGTCCGACGCGCTGCGGCTCGGTCACGGTCTGGACGATCGGGGCGCGTGGTTCCTCGAAGCGCCCCTGGTCCCGGAGGACATCGTGGCGCACCGAGAACTCGCCGCCGCACTGCGTACCCCGGTCGCGATCGGCGAGGCGCTGCGGCACCGGTTCGAGTTCCGGGCCTGGCTCGAAGCCCGCGCGGTCGACCTGTGCCAGCCCGACGTCGGGCGTACCGGGATCACCGAGGCGATGGCGATCGCCGAACTGGCCGCCGCGCACCACATTCCCGTCGCCCCGCACCACTCCGTCGGCCTCGGTGTCGCCGTCGCGGCCGGTCTGCACGTCAGCGCCGCGATCGAGGCGATGCCGGCGTTCGAGTTCCAGCCCACCACCATGACCGTCGCCAACCGCGTCTTGACCAGCCCGCTGGTCGGCGGACCGGTCGGCTTCGCCCTGCCCCAGAGCCCCGGCCTCGGCGTCGAGGTCGACCCCGCCACCCTTCAGGAGGAAGAATGACCCGCTCGTCCGACGTCCGCGGCTTGATCCCGGTGCTGGCCACGCCGTTCACCGCCACCGGCGACCTCGACGCCGCGTCGCTGAACCGGCTGGTCGAGTTCCAGATCACCGCCGGCGTGGACGGGGTCGCCGTGTTCGGCTTCGCCAGTGAGGGATTCTCGCTCACCGCCGCCGACCGCAAGGAGATCCTGCGTACCGTCACCGCCGCCGCCGGACCGGCGCTGCCGATCGTCGCCGGGGTCGCGGCCACCGGCACCCAGGACGCGATCGACCAGGTCCGGGCGGCTGCCGAGCACGGCGCCAGCGTGGTGATGGTCGTGCCGCCGTTCATGGTCAAGCCCAGCCCGGCGCAGCTCGTCGACTTCTACGGCCGCGTAGCCGCCGAAGGCGGTCTGCCCGTCATGATCCAGGACGCCCCCGGCTCCACCGGCGTGACCATGCCCGTGCCGCTGATCACCGAACTGTCCAAGCTCGACGGTGTCGACTCGGTCAAGATCGAGCCGCAGCCGACCACGCCGAAGGTCGGCGCGATCCGCGAGGCGACCGCCCCCGACTTCGTCGTCCTCGGCGGGCAGAACGCCCTGTTCGTGCTGGAGGAATACGCCCGCGGAGCCGAGGGCACCATGCCCGCCTGCGAGTTCCCCGACCTGCTCGCGCCGGTGCTGCGCCAATGGCAGGCCGGCGAGACGGCGGCGGCTCGCGGGGCCTTCGCCCGGCTCCTGCCGCTCATCCGCTTCGGGCTGCAGCCCGGCATCGCGTGGTCCATTCACAAGCATGTGCTGGTACGCCGAGAGCTGATCACGTCGTCGGCAGTCCGTCCACCGGCCGTCGACGCGGACGCCGCCACCCTGGCGTGGCTCGATGACATCCTCCGCGACCTGGACTTGCTGTCATGACCGCCGGACGCACTGGCCGAGGCGTGCTCGTGGTGGGGTCCAGTTCCCCGATCGGGCAGGCGATCCAGGCGCGGTTCAGCGAAGACACCGTCGTCGGGGTCGCGCTCGCCGAACCCGCTGACCTCGTGCTGGACTGCTCGACCGCGTCCGGCGCGGCGACGGCGGTCCAGGCCGTCGCCGACCGGGCGGGCTCGCTCGACGTCGTCGTCCTGGCCGCCGCGGTCATGCCGGTCGCGCCGATCACCACCACGACCGACGCCCAATGGCAGGCCGCCTTCGACGCCATCCTCGGCACCGCGTTCGCCGTATGCCGAGCGGCGTTGCCGATCCTGTCCCCCGGCGGGGCGATCGTCGCGGTCAGCTCGGTCAACGCCACTCTCGCCGCGCCCGGGCTTCCGGCGTACGCGGCGGCGAAGGCGGGCCTGGAGGGACTGGTCCGGCAGCTCGCCCTCGACTTCGGCCCCCGCGGCGTACGCGTGAACGCGGTCGCGCCGGGGCTGATCGACGACGGCGACGACCCGGCGAAGGCCGCGGGCTATCCGCTCGGCCGGACCGGACGACCGGCCGAGGTCGCCGACGCCGTACACTTCCTGGCCGCTGCCGGTTTCGTCACCGGAGCAGTGCTGCCGGTCGACGGCGGGCTGTCGATCGCGTCACCGGCGGCGTTCCTGCGCGACGATCTCAAGGCACGGTGGCTGTGAACGACCTCGACCCGGCCGGACCCGGCTACGACCTGATCGGCTTCGGCGAGGCCATGGTGCTCTTCCAGCCGGTCGGCGCCCTGCGTACGGCCGAGCACACCTCGGTCCACGTAGCCGGGGCCGAGCTCAACCTGTGCGCTGCCGCCGCCCGGGCCGGGCTGCGGACGGCGTACTGCAGCCGGGTCGGGGCCGACCCGCTCGGCGAACGGATCCGCGACCACGCGGCCTCCTTCGGGATCGCCACCGACCTGGTGACCGTCGACGACGCTCGCCCGACCGGGCTGTTCCTCAAGGACGTCCGCCCCGACGGCGCGCGCCGCGTGCACTACTACCGGCGCGGTTCGGCCGCCTCCGCTCTGTCCGATCAGGACGCTCACCGGGCGCTGGCGAGCCGGCCGCGCCTGGTGGCCGTCTCCGGCATCACCTCCGCGTTGAGCGAAACCGCCCGGGATGCCGTACGCACCCTGCTGACGCAGGCCAGTGCTTTCGGCGTACAAGTCGCTTATGATCCGAACTTCCGCCCGGCGCTGGGCGACCTGGACGCTCAGATCGCCGAAGCGCGCAGCCTGCTCCCGCACGTGTCCGTGCTGCTGATCGGCACCGACGAGGCCGAGCCGCTGTTCGGCACCACCGAGCCGCACGCTGTGTTCCGCGCGGCGCGGGCGGCGGGCGTGGCCGAAACCGTCCTCAAAGCCGGACCCGACGGCTGCTGGTACGCCGACGGCGACACGGCAGCCCACCTGCCCAGCGCCGCGACGACAGTGCTGGACCCGGTCGGCGCGGGAGACGCCTTCGCGGGCGCCTACCTCGCCGGCCGAGCACGCGGCGCGGCACCGGCGGGGGCGGCGTGGCTCGCCAGCCAGTTCGCGGCGGCGATCGTCGCCACCCCCGGCGACACCGACGGCCTCCCCACCCCCACCGCCGCCGCATCCCTCCTCGCAACGATCACCGGATAACGGAGCCGCGATCGAGTTCGAGGCGGCGGCCGGTGAAGGTGCGGCGGATGCGGCGGTCGTGCGTCACCATGATCACCGCGCCGGAGTACGCCGTGAGCGCGTCCTCCAGCTGCTCCACCAGGTCGGGAGCCAAGTGGTTGGTGGGCTCGTCGAGCAGGATCACCTCGGACGGATGGCGCATCAGCCGCGCCAGCTCGATGCGGCGCCGCTGGCCGATCGACAGCGTACGCGTAGCCCGACGCAGGTCCTCGGGCCGGAACAGCCCGAGGCTGAGCAGCAGATCGGCGTGCTCGTCCGGCGTGCCGCGTAGCCCGTCGGCGAACGCGCTGAGCACGGTTCCGTCGGCGACGGTGTCGTGCTGGCGCAGATAGCCGAGCCGGTCGGAACTCCACGCCGTCCCACTGTCCGGCGTGAGTTCGCCCGCGACCACCTTGAGCAGCGTGCTCTTGCCCGCCCCGTTCGGTCCGGTGACCAGCAACCGGTCGCCGGGATCGAGGCTGAGTTCCGGCAGGCGCAGCCGGCCGCGGACGACCACGTCCGAGCAGCGCACGACGGGCTCGCCACCGGACTCGCCGTCGAAGCGGGCCATGAGCCGCAACGGCTCCGGTGGCGGAGGCACCGGGTCGGCGGTCAACCGGCGCAGTTCCTCCTTCGCGTTGCGGATGCGTCCCATCGCGCCGTGCGTACGCGATCGCGCCCGGAACGGGCCGCCACCGAATCCCGCCTTGTCCATCTTGCGGGGAATGGCCGACAGCCGTTCGACCTGCGACGACAGCAGTGCCGTCTGCCGGGCGTACTCGGCCTTCCACTGCTCGTAGCGCTGGATCTGGTTCGCCCGCTCGGCGGCCTTGGCGGCGAGGTAGCCGTCGTAGCCGTTGCCGTGCCGGCGTACCGCCTTCGCGTCGCCGTCCACTTCCAGCACGGTGCTGGTGAGCTGTTCGAGGAACACCCGGTCATGGGTGACCGCGACCAGCGTCCCCCGGTACGCCCGCAGATGCTCCTCCAGCCAGCCGAGGGCCTCGTCGTCGAGGTCGTTCGTCGGCTCGTCGAGCAGCAGCAATTGCGGCCGGCTCGCCAGGACGGCGGCGAGACCGAGCCGGGCGACGTCGCCCCCGGGCAAGGTGTCCAGCCGCCGAGCACGGTCCAGCCCTGGCCGGCCGAGACCGTGCAGGGCGATCTCCACCCGGGACTCGGCGTCGTAGCCGCCCCGGATCTCGAACAGCTCGGTCAGGTCGGCGTACTCCTCGGCCGCGCCGTCGGCGTCCCAATGCCGTTCCAGGTAACGCATTCGGCGTTCGAGGTCGCGGAGATCGCGGAGTCCGTGCTCGATCGCGTCGGCGACGGTGGCGCTGCCGGGCAGGCCGAGTGTCTGGGTCAAGTAGCCGAGGCCACCCGGTGCGGCCACGATGACGTGACCGTCGTCGGGCGTGAGGACGCCGGCCATCAGCCGTAGCAATGTGGACTTCCCAGTGCCGTTGTCGCCGATGACGCCCACGGACTCGCCCGGCCGCACGGCCAGGGTGACGTCGCCGAGCACGACGTGCTCGCCGAACCGGACGGTGACGGAATGCAGGGACAATTGATGATCTAGGGCGGTAAGCATGTTCACCTCGGGGATTCCCGGCGCGCCCCGGCGTACGCCCAGCGGGCGGCAGGCAGCCGCCGCCGCCGCGGACGTGATGGCCGTCGCAGCCGATGACGAGAAGGAAGACGTCAGCTAGGCCGAGGCGGAGCCGCGCTCACCACGCGCTCAACACCGTCGGCCCGGGAGATCTCACAGGTAGAACTGGTATGCCACGAGGCCAGTTTAGCCGGTGATGATCGCGGCAGCCACCGTGTTTCCGTCTGCGGTCGTCACCGGGCGGTATCCCGGGTGCGGAAACGGCCAGGCCAGGCCGGGTCCCGGTCGGCGATCTGGATCGGCGGCCACGCCCACTGCCACACGGTGATCCCGGGTACGCGGCTGAACCGGATGCGGCCCCGGGTGCCCTCGACGGCCACGGTCGCCCAGCCTTCGGCGATCCGCGCCCGGTCCGCGCCCTGCGTACGCAGGACTTCGGCGAGCACGGCGATCCCGTCGTAACCCTCGAAGGCGACGAACGAGGGCGCTGCACCGAGCGACTCCCGCAGGACCGCCTCAACGCGTACGCCGAGCGGCGTGAAGTGTTCGGGCAGGTAACGCAGGAACGGGACGGCCACGCCGTCGTCACCGAGCAACTCCGCCCATTCGGCGAACTCCGGCTGCCCCGCCGGCGCCCCGATCATGACCTCGGCGAGGCGCTCGTCGCGGCGTACCGCCTGGACGATCGGCACCGCGGGTTCCGGCTGGCCGACCAGCAGCAGCAAGGCGGTCGCGCTGCTGCTGACCAGTTCGTCGCACAACGCGGCCGGGTCGAGCGTCGTGGCGTCGAGGTCGATGACGGTGCCGCCCCGGGGAGCGAGATACTCCCGCAGGATGCGAATCCCGGCCGCCCAGTAGACGCTCGCCTGCGCGGCGACGGCGATGCGGCGATGACCCGCGTCGAGCAGGAAACCGGCGTACAGCTGCCAGCCGCGCGCCTGCGCCGGGGCGAGCCGCGCCACCCAGTCCGTCGGCTGTTCGGTGAGCCCGTCGAGCACCGCTGACGTGCACAGGAACGGCAGGCCGACAGCATCGGCGCGAGCAGCGGCCGCGCGGGCCACGACGCTGTGATACTCCCCCACCACGGCTGCGACGCCCAGCGCGGCAAACTCGTCGACCGCTGCCACGGCTCGCTGCGGATCGGCTGCGGTGTCGCGTACCACCAGCGCCAGCGGGTGTCCCCCGATCCCACCGGCGGCGTTGACTTCCTGGACGGCCAGCTCCATCCCGGCGAGCAGGTGCTGCCCGGCCTCGACCCAGCCGGGCCGGCTCAGGGGGAGGAGGGCTCCGAGGTGGACGGCGGATTGCCCCTGGGTGATCATGCGAAACGGTATCGCGTCCAGCCCGGCACCCCGCACGCGACAACCGCGACCAGGTCAGTGATTCAGCTCGATCTCACGGAGGTGGTCGAGGACGCGGTGGCTGATCTTGCCGAAGACCTCGACATCCTCTCGCGTCAGTAGGTCGATGAAATGCCGGCGGACCGAGTCGACGTGGTCCGGCGCAGCGTTGCGGATCATCTTGGCGCCGTGGATGGTGAGATGGAGCAGCGAACCACGGCCGTCATCGGCGCATTCGCGACGTTCCACCAGGCCACGCTCCTGCATCCGCGTGATGTGGTGCGACAGACGGCTCTTCGACCAGCGCATGTACGCCGCGAGCTCACTCAGACGCATGCCGTCGTCGCCGGCTTCCGACAGGTTGGACAGCACGTCATAGTCGGGTTCGGACAGTCCATGCTGGGCCATCAGCTCACGGTTCACCTGTAGGTCGAGGAGTAGACGCATGCGCCGATAGCCCATCCAGGCGCGCATCTCCTCCTGATCGAGCCATCGTGGTTCGGGCATACGCCGACCCTATCATCTAGTTGACATGTCACCAAGGACGACTCTAGGTTGGTGACATGTCACTAAGAAGTCTGGCCCAGCTCCATGCCGGCCTCGCCCTGTACGGCGTGAGTATCGCCCTGATGGTTCGCGCGAACCTCGGCATGGACTCCTGGGACGTGCTACACCAGGGACTGGCCCGGCACACGGGGTTGCCGCTGGGTTGGGTGATCAACGGGGTGGGCGTCCTCGTGCTGCTGGCCTGGGTCCTCCTGCGTCAGCGGCCCGGCTACGGAACCATCGCCAACGTCGCCCTCGTGGGTATCGCAGCCGAAGGCGCACTGAAGGTGATCCCCCAGCTGGACCTGCTACCGACGCGCTGGGGTGCGCTGGCTGCCGCCATCGTCGTCAACGCCGTGGCCACCGGCCTCTACATCGGAGCTGGGCTCGGGCCGGGTCCCCGTGACGGCTTGATGACCGGACTGGCCGCTCGCGGCTACTCGATCCGCCGCGTCCGCACGCTGATCGAGCTGACCGTGCTGACCGCCGGATGGCTCCTGGGCGGCACGGTGGGCCTCGGCACCCTGCTCTACGCCCTGGCCATTGGGCCACTTGTCCATCGACTGATCCCTCTGTTCACCATCAGCAAAGGAAACGACCATGCCTCGCCTCAACGTCATTCTCGCCAGCACGCGACCCAACCGAGCGGGCGCCTCCGTCGCGCGCTGGTTCATGCGGGCCGCGGCTGAACACGGCGGATTCGACTCCCACCTGATCGATCTCGCCGACCTCGCCCTGCCGTTCCTCGACGAACCCGACGCTGCCATCGACGGCAAGCCGTACCGCCACGAACACACCCGCCGCTGGAGCGCGATCAGTGCCGCTGCCGACGCGTACGCGATCGTCACACCCGAATACAACCAGGGTTACCCGGCAGCGCTGAAGAACGCCCTGGACTACCTGTTCTACGAGTGGAACGACAAGCCAGTCGCGTTCGTCACCTATGGCATGTCGTCGGGCGGGTTGCGCGCCGCGCACATGCTCAAACCGGTCGTGTCGGCCCTGAAGATGGTGCCGGTGGCGGAAACGGTGACCATTCATCTTCGCCAGGCGCTCGACGCCGACGGCCGGCTGGCACCCAGCCAATCCATGCAGAACGCAGCCAAGAACACCCTCGACGAACTCCTGCGGATCACCCCGGCACTGGCCACACTACGATCTTGAAATCGAGCCGGTGAGGAGACGCGCATGCGGCTACGCATGGAATTGTTCGTCGACGATCTCGACAACAGCAGGGCGATCACCGAACCGCTGCGGCGACGGCCGTGGGGCCTGGCCGACTTCCGGGTCACCGATAGCGATGGAGTGGACGGTGCCGCCCGTAGTGCAGTTCGAGAACCCCGTTGCTCTTGGCCAGGCTGGAGATCAGGTCGAGCCGGTAGCCCTTCGGGATGTCGTCGAACATCAGGGTGCCCTGCCCGGTGAGGTACGGGTACATGCTCACGTAGAACTCGTCGATCAGGTCGAGCTGCATGAGCGAGCGCCAGAGGCTGACGCCGCCCCAGAGCAGGATGTGGCCGTCGCCCTGGCGCAGCCGATCCATCTCCTCGGCCGTGTCACCCGAGACGATCGTGGTGTTCTCCCAGGCGGCCGTCGTCATCGTCCGGGAGAAGACCACCTTGTTGCCGGCGTTCATGATGGCCGACCACGGGTGCTCGGTGTTCGCCGGCAGGTTCTGGGCCATGCCCTCGTACGCCGAGCGGCCCATGACGTGCGCGGACGCGTTGCGCAGCAGGGCCAGGGTT
Organism: Hamadaea sp. NPDC051192; assembly: GCF_040682475.1. Taxonomy (NCBI): domain Bacteria; kingdom Bacillati; phylum Actinomycetota; class Actinomycetes; order Micromonosporales; family Micromonosporaceae; genus Hamadaea; species Hamadaea sp. NPDC051192. The sequence goes on along the minus strand of NZ_JBFBAZ010000023.1, from coordinate 3,763 downwards.
TCGTCGTCGTGGTCCGGGCCGCCGGCCTCGTCGAGCTGGCCGAAGACGAAGTCCCAGAAGCCGGTGTCGGGGTCGGCGAGCAGTCCGTTGAGCGAGTAGTTGAACACCAGCGCTTTCGTCGTACGCATGTCAGACCTCCATGGTGTCGTCGTGGCGTGGGGAAACCCGCAGGTGCCGGGTCAGGCTGTCGAGCAGCTCGGTGGTGCCGCCCACCCGCAGGACGGGCGCTTGCGCGCCGTCGATGCCGTCCAGGTAGACGCCCTGCTCGGTCCAGGTCACCGTCGTGCCGGCTCGGCTGTCGGTGAACTCGATGGTGGCGACGGACACGGAGATCCGGGTGCCGTCGGCGTAGATCTCGTAGCTGTAGACGATTCGCCGGTCGGGCACGATGTCGTAGTACAGCGCGTCGTTGCGGTAGCTCGTGCCGCGCCGCCGGACGGTGAACCGCTCCCGGCCGCCGATCCGGAAGTCGAACTCGTCGATGCTCGTGGCGCTCTCCCCCGGCTCGACCTCACTGGTCGCACCCCAGGCCTCTTTGGACTCCACCGAGGCGAACGCGGCGAACACCCGCGCGCGGGCCGCCGGGTAGATCCGTTCGAGGGTGAACGTGTCGTGGATGACGGATCGGTCGTTCATCGCCGCTCCTGTGGGTCGCTCGCCGGGTCAGGGTCGTCGGCGGTGGCCGCCAGGAACACGCCGAGCCGATCGAGGTTCCGCTCGACCATGGTGCGCCGGTCGGCGAGCCAGTCCTCCGCGGAACGCAGTGCCGCCGAGTTGATGCTGCAGGTGCGCGTACGGCCGACCTTGCTGGAGTGGACCAGGCCGCACACTTCCAGCACCCGGACGTGTTGCAGGACGGCGGCCAGCGACATCTCCAGCGGCTGGCCGAGTTCACTCACCGAGGCCGGGCCGCGGCTGAGCCGTTCGACCATGGCGCGCCGGCCGGGGTCGGCCAGCGCCTGGAACACCCGGTCCAGGTCCGGCGCATAGTCAAGCATGCGCTTAAGTATTCGCGCGGCCCGCGCCAATAGTCAAGCGGATGCTTCAGTATTGTTCAGCCCGCCGGGATCACCCTGGCCAGTTCGGCCCGGCGGCCGATGCCCAGCTTCCGGTACGCCCGCGCGAGGTTCGCCTCGACGGTCTTCGGGCTGATGAACAGCTCGTCGGCGATCTGCTGATTCGTCCGGCCCTGCGACGCCAGCCGGGCCACCCGCAATTCGGTGGGGCTCAACTCGTCCGCCGCCTCGACCCGGCCACCCGTACGCGAAAGGTCGGCCTCTGCCTTGGCAGCGAAGGCGGCTGCGCCGAGCGCGGTGAACTCGGCGACCGCCGTGCTCAGCGCGGCCCGGGATTCGCGTTTGCGCCGGGCGCGCCGATGCACGATGCCCGCCACCAGCAGACACCGCGCGCGGTCGAGCGGGACGACGTCGGGCGGCGTCGCGTCGCGTACGGCGATCAGGTGGGCCAACGGGGCGTCCGTCGCGGCGCCGGTGGCACTGGCCAGTAGGGCGTCGCTGCGGGCCAGGCCCAGCGTGGTCCACGGGCGGGCCAGCCGCGTATGCCGTTGCCGCAGGCGCTCCCGGACCGCACGCGCGGCGTCGAGATCGCCCGCGCCGATGCAGGCCTCGATCCAGTCGGGTTCGAAGCGCAACGCGATCGGCTCGACCACACCGGAGGCGTCGAGGATGTCCGCCAGCTCCGCGTACGCGTCGGCCGCCGCCCGCATCCGCCCGGCGGACAGTGCGACGAACCCCGCGAGCTGCAGATGAATGCGGCGCGCCCAGGCGTCGTCGTGCCGCAGCCCGGCTTCGGCGACCGCGCCCGCCTGCTCCAGCCGTCCCCGGTACGCGTCGAGTGTGGCCGCCAGCCACGTCTCGCCGATCAACCCGGTGCCGAGCTGGCGGCCCAGGTCGAGGGCGGCGGTGATGCTGTGCTCCGCCTCGGCGAAGCGACCGGCGAGCAGCTCCGTCTCGCCCAGGTGAGTCAGGATCTCGTGCTGCCAGGCGTCGTCGCCGCCGGTCGTGGCGTACCGCAGCATGCTGTGCAACCGCGTCCGGGCGCGCTCGTGGTCGTCGACCGCCTTCCACCAGATCGCCGGCACGGTGCCGCCGAGCCACGTCGGCCGGCCCGATTCGAGGTCCAGCGCCCGGTCCAGCAACTCGACGCGGGCGGGCAGCCCCGCGCGTACCTCGTGGAAGAACAGGTTCAGCAGCGTCCCGGCGAGCAGCGCCCGATCCTCCACACTGCCGTCCAGCAGAGCGAGCGCCGCCTCGGCATGGTCACGGGCGGGCGTAGGCGAGTCCTGGAACAGGCAGATGTGCGCATGAATCCGTCCCGCGAGCCGGCTGCCGGACGACGCGGCGGCCAACGCCTGTTCGCCGGAGGCCACCGCGGTGGCCAGGTCGTCAGCGGCCCAGGCCACCGTCGCGCGCAACAGCCGCGCCTCGGCCAGCTGATCGCCGGCCAGCTGCGCGATCGCGCCGTCGGCGGCGGTCGCTGCCGCGGCGTAATCACCGCTGTCGAACCGGCATCGGATCGCCGCCAGGACGCGCCGTCCCCGATCGTCGGCGTGCGCGGCCGGTGTCAGATCCGCGGAGCGGTCATACAGATCCGCTGCGGTCGCCGGGGCGCCGCGCGCACGCTGCCGGGCGGCCGCCTGCTCCAGATCCGCGGCCACCTGCGCGTCCGGCTCCACCACCGAGCGAGCCAGCTGACGGGCGCGCTCGTCCGGATCGGCTACGGTCGCGGCGAGCCGAGCATGAGTTCGCAGTCGTACGCCGTCCGGCGTGGCGGCCCGCACGGCGGACGCGTAGACGGGATGAGCGAAGTGGACGCCACGAGTGTCCACAGTGAGCAGACCCACCTCCTCGGCGGCGTCGAGCGCCGTCGCCGGTACGCCCGCCGCCGCCAGGTCGCGCAGGTTCGGCGCGGCGAGCAGTGCCGCCAGGCGTACCGCTTCCCGGGTCTCGGTGGGCAGATCCCGTAGGGTCGCCGCGACGAGATCGTGCATCGACGCGGCGACCGGCAGATCGTCGCCAGGCCGGGGCAACTGCGGCAATCGGAGCACCGCGCGGGCCAGTTCGATCGCCAGCAGCGGATTCCCGGCGGCGTCGCGGGCGATGCGGGCCAACAACGGGCGGCTGAGCGATCGCCCGAGGTGTGCGTACAAGATGTGGTGCAAGGGACCGACGCCGAGCGGATCCAGCCCGATCCGGGTGACCGGCGACGGCAGCTCGTCGAGCCCGAGCGGCGTTTCCGCGACCCCGGAACTGCGGACGCTGATCAGCGTGCTGGGCCCCGGGGCCAGGCGGCGCACCGCGTAGCGCACGGCCCGCTCGCTGGGCGGGTCGAGCCACGGCGCGTCGTCGATCGCGAGCAGGACCGGCCCGTCGGCCGCGGCGATCAGCGCGCGAGTGGCCGCACCGATCGCGCGTTCGTCCACCGGTTCGTCCGGGGTCGCCGACAGCAGCACCGTCTCGGCCGCGATCCGTTGCGGCGGCGGCAAAGCGGCGACGTGCTCGGCCAACGGGGCGAGCAGGTCGGCGAGCGCGGCGAACGGCAGACCCGCCTCGTTCTCGGTCGGCGCACATGCCAGGACGAGCCAGTTCTCCTCGCGGGCGCGCTCGACGAGCGCCCGCCACACCGCCGTCTTGCCGATCCCGGCCGGTCCCTGCATCTGCACGACGCCGCCACCGGACAGCACCAGGCCGCCGGCCAGCGGATCGAGGATCGCCCAGCGGAGGTCGCGCCAGAAACCGGCCTC
>NZ_JBFBAZ010000022.1:0-86450 GCF_040682475.1 Hamadaea sp. NPDC051192 | reverse complement strand
TGGGGGGTGGGGTTAGGTGGGGAGGAAGGCTGGGGATTCGGCGTCGGGGAGGAGCAGCGTGGGAGTCCCGGTTCCGTCGGCGGGGACGGACCAGACGTCCGCGCCACCCGGGCGGCGCAGGGCGTACCCCACGGCGTCGGCGGAGAGCCAGATCGCCTGGTCGTCGACGCTGCGCGTCTCGGCGAGCGGCACGACACGACCGGTGGCCAGGGTCAGCACCGACAAACGCCAGCCCCGAGCGGGATCGCCGGCCACGGCGGACTTGTACGCGATGCGCGTACCGTCGGGCGACAGGGACGGGCACTCGACGCCGTCGCGCACGACGGCCACGGCGTGCCGCGACACAGAGCCGTACACCAGGTAGCGATGGTTGCGCGTCGACATCGTGGCGTAGAAGTGGTCGTCGTCGGCGGTGAACGTGACGCCCCAGAAGTTGCGGTCGGCTGCCGCCGGCGGCGTGACCGTGAAGTCTTCGAGCGTGCCGACGAGGTCACCGCTGACGGTGTCGAGGATGCCGGCCCGGGTGGAGAACTTCCCGTTGTTGTAGGAGTCGCCGGCGACGAAGACGGTCCAGGCGAGCAGCCGGCCGCTGGGCGAGACCCGGGCCCGGTTGGGTACGCCGACCAGCGGGAACTTGTCCTTCTCCCGCAACTGGGCGTCGACCTGCACGACCTGGTACGTCGCCAGTGGGCCGTCCGGGCGCAGGCAGATGCCCGTGCCCGCGGCGGCGAAGAAGCGGCTGCAGGACAGCGTCGCCACGCGACCGCCGGAGATCAGATGGCCTTGCGTCGCCGGTGCGGTGCTCACGGCGTACAAGCCGGCCTGGAGAGTGAGTGGCGCGGAGCCGAAGACGGCCGGGTGGCGCGCGTGCCGGATGACGCCGGCCGTCACCGCGACCAGCAGGACGAAGGCCGCCGCGGTGAGCAGGAGCTTAGATCGCACGTGGCCGCACCAGGACGGCGGTCGCGACCCCGGCGAGCAGCGTGAGGGTGAACGCGACCAGCACGGCGGCGGTCGTGTCCCAGGTCTGCCAGACGAGGCCGAACAGGACCGACGAGCCGAGGTAGGCGACGGCCTGCCCGGTCTGGATCATCGCGAGGCCGGTGGTCCGCAGCGTCTCGGGCAGCACCGGACCCGCCAACGCCATGAGCACGCCGTCGGTGCTCGCGTAGAAGGCGCCGTTGAGCAGCAGGACCAGCGCGATCATCGGCGTGCCCTGCCACGGGGTGGCCAGCACCAGATAGATCGCCGCGAGCAGAACGTATCCGCCGAGCAGCACGCGCTGCCGCCCGAGCCGGTCGGCCGTCGCCCCGGCCAGGCCCGCGAGCAGCAGGTAGGCCAGGTTCGTGCCGACCGCGAGCACCGGGAACCAGCCGATCGCCAGGCCCGATCGCCGCTGCAACAACAGGTACACGAAGCCGTCGCCGATCGTCGCCAGGCCCAGCACACACCCGGCCGCGGTCAGCCGCCGGGCTCGCGGATCAGCGGCCAGCGCGGCCAGGTCACGGGCGCGCGGCCGCCTCGCGGCCAGCGGATCGCGATGCTCCTTCACGAAAAGCACAAGCAGGAGTACGCCGAAGGCAGCGACACAGCAGCTGCACACGAAGACGGCGTCGAACGCGTCCCGCGAGGCGGCCGTCACCGCCGCGGAGCCGGTGGCGGTCAGCACGCCCAGCGCGACCAGCGGCCCGAGGAAGGCGCCCGCCGCGTCCAGCGTCCGGTGTACGCCGAACGCCCGGCCCAGCAGACCCGGCGGGGCGGACAGGGTGATCAGCGCGTCCCGGGGCGCGGTACGCAGTCCCTTGCCCATCCGGTCGGCGGCGATCACCGCGCCGATGACAGCGGTCTGCGTACCCATCACGAGCAGGCCGAGCTTGGCGATCGCGGAGACGCCGTAGCCGATGCCCGCGACGGTCTTGCGGTGGCGCGTACGGTCGGCGAGCCAGCCCCCGGCGAGCCGGAGCGCGGCGGTCGCCCCGGTATAGAGCCCGTCGACGGCCCCGTACGCCAAGGGCGTCAGCCCGAGCCCGAGCACCAGGTCCGCGAGGAGGACGGCGGTGACCATCTCGGCCGACACGTCGGTGACCAGGCTGACCAGGCCGAGCGCGAAGACGTTGGCCCCGATGGCCGTCCAGCGGCGACCCGCGCCCGTCGCGGCCGGGCGATCTACCGTCGACAGGTACACGTCACTGCCAGATGTCGGTGATCGGCGTGGCGCTCGCCGCGTTGTTGATCGGCGTGAGCCCGTACGCGTCCTCGATGGTCCGCAGGACCGTGTAGTGGTTGATCGTCTCGGCATAGCTGCCGACCTTGACGTGCTGGCCGACGAACGCGGTGAAGATCTGGTTCACCGACGTGCCGCTGTCCTCGTCGAACGTGACGATCAGCAGGCTGTTGTGGGTCTTGGCCCATTGGGCGTACGCGTCGAGCTTGGCTTTGAGCCAGGTGTCGCCCGTGCCGACGGAGCAGTCGTGCATGTCGTTGCACATGTCCGGGGTGACGAAGCTGACCGTCGGCAGGGTCGTGAAGTCGGTCGGGAACTTCGAGTACCGCAGGTTGCTCGCGGCCGGGACGTTGTCGAAGTCCACCCAGCTGTTGTGCTTGCGCCGGTAGGTGCCGCTGGAGCAGCCGGTGTAGCCGTCGGACGGCATCGCCTCGGAGTAGCCGGTGAAGGTCAGCCCGGCGGCGATCAGCTGGTGCCCGAGGTTCTCCTTGCCGGTGAACGTACGCGGGCAGCTGTCGTCGGTGACGCCCTGAGCCGATCCGGAGAACAGCGCGATGTAGTTCGGCTGGCTGGGGTGGGTGATGGCGAAGGACTTGGTGAACTTCGCGCCCTGCGCGGCCAGCGAATTGAAGTACGGCGCGCTGGAGCTGCCGTTGATCGACGAGTACTTCTTGTTCTCGAACATGACCAGCACGACGTGGTCGGGCCGGGGCACGGCGGCCGCGGTCACCGCCGCCGGCACCGGATCGGGGCCGCGGCCGGCGCCTTGATCAGGGCCGTTGTCGGGGCCGTGCTGGAGCGCGTAGGCGCCGCCGGCGACGCCCAACGCCACGACGGCGGCCAGCACTGTAGTGAGGCGTTTGACGGTCATCGGACTCCTTCGTCGGCGGATCACCTTACGAAATGTTACGCATCGATGCGTTGTGAATCGATGCCGCGCGGGCGAATGCTCCACGTCTGAAGGGTGAACGCGGCCGAACACCGTCCGGATATCTATTCTCCCGACATCACCGACAAATTGCACGACACGGTTGTTCGGCGCGGCACGTTTCGGCTTGCGACACCACCCCGCCCCGCAGATCGAGGAGTGCCTCTTGTCCGAACCACAACGCACGGGTGCCCGACGGCTCCGGCTCATCGTCGCGGCCCTGCTCGCCGCGACCCTGACCGTCCTGCTCCCCGCGGCCGGGGCCGCCGCGGGCAACCGGCACACCCAGCCGAAGCCGACCATCGTCCTGGTGCACGGCGCGTGGGCCGACGGCTCGTCGTGGACCGCCGTCGGCGACCGGCTGCGCCGGGCCGGGTATCCCGTGCGCATCCCGCCGAACCCGCTGCGCAACCTGACCACCGACGGGCAGACGATCGCGAGCTTCCTCGCGACCCTCACCGGGCCGATCATCCTCGTGGGCCACTCCTACGGCGGCGCGGTCATCACCCAGGCGGCCACCGGCAATCCGAACGTCAAAGCACTGGTCTACGAGGACGCCTTCGCCCCGGACGAGGGCGAGCAGATCTTCCCGCTCGCGGGCGAGGACTCGGCGCTCAACGTCGACCCCGCCACCGTCTTCGACTTCGTCCCCTACCCGGGCGCGCCGGCCGGTGACGTCGACCTCTACCTCAAGCAGGCCACCTTCCTCGGCCCGTTCGCGGCAGGTGTCCCCCGTCCCCAGGCATTGTCCCTGTACGCCGCCCAGCGCCCGCTGGCGTTGAGCGCCGGGTTCACGCCGGCGGGCGTACCGGCGTGGAAGACGATCCCGTCCTGGTACGTGCTCGGGACGCAGGACCAGATCATCACGCCGACCGCCCAGCGGTTCATGGCGACGCGGGCTGGTTCCCGGATCACCGAGGTACGCGCGGGGCACCTCGCGCTCATCACCAAGCCCGAAGCCGTGGCGAAGGTGATCCAGCAGGCGGCGTCCGCGACCGCCTGACCCAAGTCCTGCGGATCACGGGTACGCGGGCGATCCGCGCCGGTTCCACCGGCGTACCCGTGATCCGCAGCGTCGATTCAAGCCGGGGAAACTGAGCAGAACAGGCGTCCGGGGGATGCGATACCGTTCGCGGCGGGGACAATGATCCCACGACCGAGGAACGGGGGGAGCCCATGGAGATCGCCACCTCGCAGGAGGGCGGCGTCGTCGCCGTCACGGTGACCGGTGACGTGGACCTGCTCTCCCGGGAGGAGCTCGGGCGGAGCCTCGCCGACGCCGTACGCGACGCGGACCAGGGCGTCGAGGTCGACCTGTCCGGTGTCGAGTTCCTGGACTCCTCCGGCATGTCGACGCTGCTCACCGGCCGCCGGGCGGCCGACGAGGCGGGTCTGACCTTCCGGATCGTCGCCGCCGGCGACCTCGTCCGCCGGGTGATGGTGCTGACCGGCGTCTGGCCGCTGCTCACCGGGCAGGGCCGCGGATGACGGCAAGCCGCGATCCCGAGATGCTCGACCGCATCAGGGCGGTCACCGACGCCGAACTGTCGCACCTGCCCGCGGACGCGCTGCTCACCGAGCTAGTCGTGCGGACCAGGGCACTGCTGGGCGTCGACACCGCGACCATCCTCCTGCTGGACCCGACCGGGCGGGAACTGATCACCGCCGCGACCGTCGGTCTGGAGGAGGAGTTGCAGCTCGACATCCGGGTGCCGATGGGCGTCGGCTTCGCCGGGCGGGTGGCGGCCAGCGGCGAGTCGCTGATCATCGAGCACGTCGCTCGCCGGGACGTCTTCAGCCACGTGCTGATCGACCACCATGTGACCTCCATGGCCGGCGTGCCCGTGCTGCTCGCGGGCCGCGTCGTCGGCGTACTGCGGGTCGGCACGGTGGACGCCCGGCCGTTCACCGAGGACGACATCGAGCTGCTGCGGCTGGTCGCCGACCGGGCCGGCGTGGCCGCCAACACTCGGCTGTCGCAGACCGAACGCGTCGCGACCCTGGCCCTGCAACGCAGTCTGCTGCCCGCCCGGCCGCCGGAGATCCCCGGGCTCGACATCGCCGTGCGCTACATCCCCGGCGCGGCGGTCGGCGTCGGCGGCGACTGGTACGACATGTTCACCCTGCCCTCCGGCCATGTCGGGCTGGTCATCGGCGACGTGGCCGGCAACGGTCTGCAGTCAGCCGTCGTCATGGGCCGCATCCGCAGCGCGCTGCGGGCGTACGCGTTGGAGTCGACCGATCCGGCCGATGTGCTCACCCGGCTCGACCGCAAGATCCAGCTGTTCGAGCCGGGCGCGATGGCGACCGCGGCGTACGCCGTCGTCGAGCCGGACCGGACGTCGGTCACGTTCTCCGTCGCCGGGCACCTCATGCCGGTGGTCCTGGATCCCGGTGCGCGGGGGCATCTGCTCGACGCCCCGGTCGACCTGCCGTTGGGGGCGCTGCCGGACGCTGCTCGACGGATCACCACGCTGGCGTTGACGCCTGGGACAGGCCTGCTGCTCTACACCGACGGGCTGGTGGAGCGACGCCGTCAGTCGATCGACGACGGGATCGAGAAGCTGCTGGCCGGGCTGGCCGGGAGCGACGCCGAGACCCTGTGCGCCTCGGCGACGGCGAACATGCTGCACAACGAGGCGGTCAACGACGACGTGGCCGTGGTCGGCGTCCGCCTCACGTGACGGGGCGCAGCGGCGCCGGATGCGACCGCAGCCGGACCCACACCAGTTTGCCGCCCTCGTAGGCGTCGACGCCCCACGCCGCGGCGAGCTGTTCGATCAGGGCCAGCCCATAGCCGCCCGTGTCGTCGGGCGTACGCCGCCGGGGCGACACCGACGTGCTGTCGGCGGCACCGATGGTCACCTTCGTCTCGTGCGCCTGCACGGCGATCTCCAGCAGCCCGCCACCGTGGCGCACGGCGTTGGCCACCAGCTCCGAGACGACCAGATCGGCGATGTCCAGCCAATCGCCGTCGGTGAACCCCCACGCCGTGAGCAACTGCCGGACGGTCTTGCGAGCGCCGCGCGGGGCATCGACCCCGGACGGCACATCCAGCCGGGCACGCAGCTCACTCACCGTTCCCTCCCCTCCCCGAGGCGACCGGCGTACTCGCCGCCCATTGTGCCGCTTCTTCCGTGGGAAGACGAGGCGGCGTCGGCACCGGGCGAACGAGGGGCCGTTTCCATGGAGAACGAGGCGGCCGGGAAGTGGCTGCGCGATCCGGGGTGAGCGGTTGGTGCCGTAGGCTTCCGCGGTGATCAGTCCATACGCGCAGACCCCGTACGCGGTGCGCTGCGACTGGGGTCCGATCGGCGCGGACGAGGTCGGTCCCGGCACCGCCGTGGTGGCCGTGGTCGATGTGCTCTCCTTCTCCACCACGCTCACCGTCGCGGCCGACCGGGGCATCGAGGTATTTCCCTACCGCTGGCGCGACGAGCGGGCCGCCGCGTTCGCCGCCGAGCAGAACGCGACGCTGGCCGTCGGCCGGTCCGAGGTCGGCCCGGCGCAGCCGGTCAGCCTGTCGCCGTCGACGATCCGCGCGGCGCACGGTGTCACCCGGCTGGTCCTGCCGTCGCCCAACGGCTCCACCGTCGCACGGCGGCTGGCCGAGACCGGCGCCACCGTCATCGGCGTATCGCTGCGCAACGCTCGCGCCGCCGCCGCGTGGACCGCCCGTACGCTGCCCAGCGGCGCAGCCGTCGCGGTCGTCCCGGCCGGCGAGAGGTGGAAGATCGACGACTCGCTGCGCCCGGCGATCGAGGATCTGTGGGGCGCGGGCGCGTTCCTTCAGGGTCTGCTCGACGAGGGGCTCGGCGGTCTGTCGCCCGAGGCCGAGTTGGCGGTGGCGGCGTACCGCCATGTCTCCCCCCACCTGCGAGACGCGTTGTACGCCTGTGCCAGCGGGATCGAGCTGGCCGGCTACGGCTATCCGGAGGACGTCGACATTGCGTCCGAAGTAGACAGTAGCACCGTGGTTCCGGTGCTGGACGGCGAGAGCTTCCGCCCGGTCCCGGTCTAGCCGACGGCGATCTTCAGCTTCGCTTCGCCACTGGCGATCCGGGCCGCCTCAGCCTCGGTCTGCTTCCTCGGAACCCCCGACCGTTCACCCGGTCCAGGTTAGGCTGCGACTCCGACCACATCGGGGACGGCCGCCGCCGAGCGATACACCGCCGGCTCGCGGTGCACCGGGGCTTCGCGGTACAGCGGCGCTTCGCGCATGCCGGCCGCGAGACGCTCGGCCACGGCGACCGCGTCCTGCTCCCGGTCGAACGGCTGCCACATCGTCCAGCTCGCCTGGGCGGAGCCGACGAACCAGCGGCCGTCGGGCAGGACGCCCAGCGTGATCGTCATCTTCTCGTCAGACAGCTTGCCCCGGCCGATCCAGCGGCGCACCCGTCGGGTGCCGTCGGACCAGGGGGTCGATTCCCGTTCCGTGTCCACCCGACGACTATCGAACACAAGTACGACACCGTCAAGAGCTGGTCCCGCGTGTCGGGAACAATTGTTCGAATCACGCGGGACCCGCCCGTGGCTTGCTCGTGGTCAGTCAGCTGCGCGTCACTCGTTGCGGGCGACCTCGGGGCCGGTCATCCGGCGCAGCAGCGGCAGGGTGCCGCCGATGACCGCCAGCGACAGGACCAGGCCGACCCCGACCATGGCGTAGTAGTCCCAGCCCGGCGGCACGAGCGTGGAGCCCATCTGTGCCCGGAGGAACAGCTGGGCCGACAGCAGCCCCACACCGATGGCGACGACGGCCACCACCATCATCGGCAGGACGCTCTCCAGCAGCACGACACGGCGCAGCGTACGCAGCGAGACGCCGGTCAGCCGCAGCAGGCTGAAGGGCCGCTTGCGGTCGCTGAGGCCACCGGCGACGCTGGCGGCCAGGCTGCACCCGGCGATCGGCAGGCTGGCCAGGATGATCACGTTGGCCAGCTGCACCCAGCCGGTGAACATGTTCGTCGTGTCCTTGGTGTAGTCGCGATCGGCGATCGGCCGATGCGCGCTCGGAAAGGTGCTCTCGAGGAGCGTCCGGCTCTGTTCGACCGCCGCCATGGACCCGTCGTTGCGGACCTGGATCGCGGCGATCGGCAGCTGCTCCAGGTCCGCGGCCGTGATCGCCGCCGCAGGCCAGGGCGGGGCCGGCATGCCCTTCGGAACTCCGAAGTCGGCCACCGCCGCCGCTTCGGCTCCGGCCGGGCAGCTGCCCAGCTCGGGATGCCGGGCCAGGTCGGCGCAGGCGATCACGTAGGGCTCGTCGCCATATCTGCCGGGCTGATCCGGACCGAAGCCTGGGTTGGATCGCAGGAAGAACACGTCGGACACCCCGGGGACCGCCTTGAGCTGATCGGTGACAGGCGGCGTACCGGTGGGCCCGGGTTCCGGCCAGAACGTCTGCCGCACGTAGCCGGCTTCGAAGCGGTACTCGGTCAAGTCGCGGTCGGCGATGATCGTGCCGATGGTCGCCACGGCGACGCTCGTCACGAACAACGCCAGCACCAGTCCGCTGACGGCGCGGAAGCCGCCCTGCGGGTTGTCCGACAGCCGCCGGGCGGCGATCAGGGTGGCAGGTCGCTGCGCGCGCCGGGCCAGCAGCCGCGAGCCGACCATGGTGAACCAGGGTCCGGCGAGCACGAGTCCGGACATGACCACGAGGAAGCCGGGCAGGAACACCGCGACCTGCTTGAGGCTCGTGTCCGGCCGGTGGCCGTCCAGGTAGGAGAGCCAGGCCAGGCCGGCTACCAACGGAATCAACCGGTACGCCCGCGGCGGCTTCGGAGTGACCCGCCGGGTCACGCCGAGCGGGGACACGCGTACGCGGCGCAGTGACAGCCACGCCACCGCGAGCGCCGCCACCGGTACGCCCGCCGCCACCCACAGCACGTTGGCGACCGTCAGCGACATGTCGTCCGGGTAGAACGGCGCTCCGGTGAAGGGGATCGCCGCCAACGGTTTTCGCAGGAGGAAGAAGACGCCGAAGCCGACGACCGTGCCGATGGCGGCGGCGACCGCGGCTTCGACGACCGCCATCTTCGAGATCTGGCCGCTGGTCGCGCCGATCAGCCGCATGGCCGCGTACCGCTGTTCCCGGCGCGCGGCGGTGAGCCGGGTCGCGGTGCCGATGAAGATGAGCACGGGGAACAGCAGCGCTCCGGCGACCACGCCGAGAATCAGGTCGAATCCGGCCGACCGGTAGCCGACGATGCAGCTGGTGCAGTCCTCCGGCGAGGTGCCGAAGATGCTGGTGACCTGCTGGGCATTGGGCAGCTTGGCGGCCTCGGCCGGATCGTGTCCGATGATGATCACCAGCGAGGTGGGCGACGGCAGCGCCGCGTCGCCGATCAGGCCGACCTCATGGCCGGGGAACCGCACGTCGAGTTGCTCGGCCGGCGCCGTCGCGAGCAGGTCGTGCATCTCCGGGGAGACGAAGTACTCCCCGGCGGCGGGCAGCCGGGTCAGCCCCGGCGGGATGGGCGAATCGGGGCCGGTCGCCGCGACGTCGACCCGGGCGATCGGGTACGCGTCGTAGAAGTCTTCGCGCGGCGCCCACCACAACGCGTCGGCGTGGACGGCGTCGGTCGCGGCGGCCGGGGCCAGCCCGGTGTTCATCCACGCGTACCGGTGGTTGAGCGAATGGACGGCGTTCATCGCGGCGAGCGTGGCCAGCACCAGGCCCACTCCGAGCGCCACCGCGGCGGCGATCGTGATCAGCCGGACCACGGCCTCCCGGCCGCCGGCGACGGCGAAGCGCAGACCGAGCCGGATCACGACGCGACGCCTTCGGTCATCGCGACGCGGCCGTCCCGGACGATGACCTCGCGGTCGGCGTACGCCGCGACGCGGGGCTCATGGGTGACCAGGACGACGGTGGTGCCCTGCTCCTTGGCCGAGCCGACGAGCAGATCCATGACCTGCTCGCCGGTCAGCGAGTCCAGGGCGCCGGTCGGTTCGTCGGCGAACAACACCTCGGGCTCGGCGACCAAGGCGCGGGCCAGTGCGACCCGCTGTGCCTGCCCGCCCGACAGCTCACCCGATCGGCGACCCTCCATTCCGGACAGATCGAGTCGCTCGAACCAGACGCGGGCACGGCTCATCGCCTCGGCCCGGCGTACGCCCCCCAGCAGCAGCGGCAGCGCGACGTTCTCCTGGGCGGTCAACTCGGGCACCAGCTGGCCGAACTGGAAGACGAAGCCGAACCGGTCGCGCCGCAGCGCGCTGCGGCGGGTCTCGGACATCTGGTCGACCCGGTCCCCGGCGAAGGTCACCTCGCCGGAGTGGGGCACGAGGATGCCGGCCAGGCAGTGCAGCAGGGTGCTCTTGCCGGATCCGCTCGGTCCCATGATGGCGACGATCTCGCCGGCTTCGGCCCGGAAGGACGCGCCGCGCAGGGCCGGGGTCTCGCCGAAGGACAGCGTGACGTCGCTGGCCGCGATCAGGGCGGTCATCGGTGGATCTCCTTCGCGAGCGTGTCGAGGCGGGCGGCGGTCAGGTCGATCCAGCGCAGGTCGGCTTCGAGGTGGAACAGGCCGTGGTCGGCGAGCAGGGCGTCCACCATGCCGCCGCTGCGCCGGATCTCGGTGAGCTCGCGCATCCGCTGCATGTGGGCGCGCCGCTGGGTGTCGAGGTACTCCTCGGCGGGCCGGCCGAGCATGAGCGCCAGCACCACCTTCGAGAAGAGGATGGTCTGCAGGTGCGGCTCGGGCTCGACGGGCTCGGTCAGCCAGGCGTCGACCTCGGTGGCGCCGACGTCGGTGATGATGTAGCGCTTGCGGTCCGGGCCGTCGCCCTTGCCGACGTCGCTGATGACGACCTTGCCGTCCCGGGCCAGCCGGCTGAGGGTGGCGTACACCTGGCCGAACGGCAGCGGCCGTCCGCGCCCGAAGTACGCGTCGTAGTCCCGCTTCAACTCGTATCCGTGGCTCGGCTCGCGTTCGAGCAGGCCGAGGAGGGTCAGAGGCACCGTCATGCCGAGGACTATACACCCAGCGTATACACCCGGCGGACAACCCCCACGGCGACACGACCACGGACGCGCGAACCCGGACGGCGAGGCAGAATGGCGCAATGCTGCCGACCGACGGGCACGTGCACAGCGAATGGTCGTGGGACGCGCCCCACGGCGCGATGGAGGAGACCTGCGCGCAGGCGGTGGCGCTCGGTCTGCCGGCGATCGCGTTCACGGAGCACGTCGACCATACGAAGTGGACGGTCGAGCCCGCCGAGCTGGATCCGTTCCCCCACCTCAAGAAGCTCCTCGACGCCGACGACCGGGTCGTGCCACCCCGCTTCGACGCGCTGGGCTACCTCGAAAGCCTCGACCGCTGCCGGCACCGGTTCCCCGACCTTCGGATCATCAGCGGCGTCGAGCTGGGCGAACCGCACCGGCACCGGGACCAGGTGGCGCGGCTGCTGGCCGTCGGCGAGTTCGAGCGGATCCTCGGCTCACTGCACACGATTCCCTGGGCTGACAAGGCTTCCGAGCCGCCCTTTCACTTCCGGCACCGCCCGCCCGGCGAGGTCCTACGGGACTATCTGGCCGAGCTGCCGACGATGATCACGACGGCGGCTGAGTTCGGCGTACTGGCCCACATCGATTACGCCGTCCGCTACTGGCCGGCCGACGCCGAGCCCTTCGACCCGTACGCCTTCGAGGACGAGTTCCGGCACGCCCTGCGTACGCTGGCCGACAGCGGCCGGGTGCTGGAGGTCAACACCCGTGGGCCGCGGAATCCCGACATCGTCCGGTGGTGGTACGACGAGGGCGGTCAGGCGGTCGGCTTCGGCAGCGACGCCCATCAGCCGACCGGGCTGGCCTTCGAGTTCGCCGAGGCGGCCGCGATGGTCGAGGCGCAGGGCTTCCGCCCCGGGCGCCACCCGTACGAGTTCTGGGTCCGTTAAGCGCCCAGCGACGCCATGACTCCGAGCGGGTTGGCCAGCAGATCCGCGAACCCGAGTTCGGCCGCCCCGGCCAAGGTGGTGTCGTCGCCGAGCGCGGCCACCTCCAGGCGTACGCGGTGCCGGGAGACCGGCAGGACGTGGGCGGCGATGCGCTGGTCCACCCGTTCGCGGGCGCCCAGGTAGACGTCGCGCATGATCCCGCCGAAGACGAGCATGCCCGGGTTGAACAGGTTGATCAGGTTCGCGACGCCGATGCCGAGCCAGTCGCCGACGTGGTCGACCGCCCGCCGCGACGCGGGGTCGCCCCGGAGCGCCTGCTCGACTACGTCGCGGACGGCTTCGTGGCCGATGACGTCGGCGGGCAGGCCGGCCTCGTCGAGCAGCGCCCGCTCCCCCACCTCCGCTTCCAGGCAGCCGCGGGCGCCGCAGGAGCACGGCCGGCCGTCGTGCGGGTTGACCACCATGTGGCCGAGTTCGCTGCCGTAGCCGCTCTCCCCGTCGAGCGCCTCGCCGCCGACGATGATGCCGCCGCCCACACCCACGTCGCCGTGCAGATAGATGAGGTTGCGTACGCCGACGCCGGCGCCCCGCAGATATTCGGCCCACGCCCCGAGATGCGCCTCGTTGCCGACCCGGACCGGCAGCCCCAGCCCGAGCTGGTCGCGCAGTTCGGTGCCGAAGGCCTGGTCCACCCAGCCCAGGTAGGGCCCGTATCGGACGGTGCCGTCGCCGGGCCGGATCATCCCGCAGTAGGACCCGCCGACTCCGACGCAGACCGCGCCAGGCCGGGCCGAGCGGTGCAGGTCTCGCCCGAACTCGGCGAGTACGCCCACCACGGCGTCCAGGTCGGGCCCGGAACGCGACCGGGCGGCGATCCGCCGGTCCTGTACCTGCCCGCCGAGCGACACCCGGGCGGCGGTCAGGCGGTCCACCGCGACGTCGAAGGCCAGCACGTACGCGCGATCGGCGGCGGGCGTGACGACCAGCGAGGGGCGGCCGGAGCGGCCGAGCCCGCCGGGCTGCCGTTCGTGCACGAGACCGGCGGCGCTCAGCCGGGTCGTCAGGGCCATGATGGTGCTGCGGTTGAGGTTCATCTCCTCGGCCAGCTCGGCTCGGGACATCGGACCGGCCAGGTGCAGCCGCCGCAGCAGCGCGCCCAGATTCCGCCGAGGTCCCTCGTCGGAGGCGGCCTCGGCTCCGGGCACGGTCGGGCTGGTCAGCATCGGCGAACCCACCTTACAATGCGTGCGTCGCGACCCCGGCGGGCATCAAGGACCGTGCGGGCTGAAACGTCGACTCCCACGAAAGGGGGCGTCGATGTTGCGACGCTTGGACGATCTCGCGGCTCACCTGGCGACCCGGGGTGACGTGATCGGGGTGCTCGGACTCGGCTCGGCCGGGGTGGAGCAGGACCGCTTCGACGAACACTCCGATCTGGACTTCTTCGTCGTCGTGGACGACCTCGCCGCCAAACAGCGGTATCTCGACGACATCGGCTGGCTGGCCGCGCCCGCGCCGGTGGCGTACAGCTTCGTCAACGATCGCAACGGGCGCAAGGCGCTGTACGCCGACGGCGTCTTCTGCGAGTACGCCATCTTCACCAGCACGGAACTACAGCAGCTGCCGTTCACCGGTGCACGGGTGATCTGGGCCCGCTCCGACGCGCCCGCGAACCTGGCCGAGCTGGGCGCCCAGCCGACTCCGGAGAACGGCACCGTGGAGTTCCACCTGAACGAGGCGCTGACCAACCTCTACGTCGGGCTGCATCGGGAGTTGCGCGGTGAGACGCTGACCGCGGCCCGGTTCGTGCAGTCGTACGCCGTCGACCGGGTGATCGCGCTGGCCCGGCTCACCGATCCGCGGGCGTACCAGCGCGACGTCTTCGATCCGAGCCGCCGGGTGGAGCGGGCGTACGCGCCGGCGGAGCTGCCGCTGGCCGGAATGGTCCCAGGCTACGGGCGCACCTTCGAGGCGGCCGAGGTCACGCTCGGCTGGCTGCGGGCGCGATTCGAGGTCGACCCGGTGATCGGCGCGGCGATCGACGAGTTGCTGAGGATCCGGGCGCGGGGTGCGTCCGCGCCCGGATCGGCTAGCTGAAGCCAGTTCGCCCGGCGGAGCCGGGACTAGCAGAAGCAGCTAGAGACAGTCACCGCCGCCGTTGTTGTTCTGCGCCGGCTGGGTGTACTTCTCCTGCGTGCCGTACTTGGCGTACACGCGCATGTAGTTGGGGTAGTCGACGTCGCCGTAGTAGGTCGCCGTCTGGTTGTCGTAGTACGTCGTGTCGCTCGACCAGACGATCCACTGGCCGTTGCACTGCGACTGGACCTCCCAGTACACGTCGCCCGCGCAACCGGACAGGCCCTGCGACCACATGACCATGTTGGCGCCGTTGTAGATGTACTTGGAGAGTTCGAGCGTGCACGAGTCGGCGGCCTGCGCCGAGGCGGCCGGGCCGACCAGTCCGGCGGCGGCCAGCGCGGCGGCGGCCGCGACACCTGCGATCCTGCGCATGGTGGTACCTCCTTTGTGGATGCCTCCCAGGATGTCGATCACCATAACCGTCTCTGTAATGTCTTGTCACCCCGTAACGATCTAGTGAAAATCCTTAACGGCGTCTCGTGACCTGGACTCTCCCACGAGGGGAGGGTCCAGCATGGGAACCGTGCAGGACGAGATGACCATCGGCCGGTTCGCCCGGCTCTGCCGGCTGAGCGTGAAGCAGTTGCGCCACTACGACGAGGCGGGGCTGCTGCGGCCCGCCCGCGTCGACCCGGCCACCGGCTACCGCTACTACGTTCCGGCTCAGGCCCGCGACGCGCTCACCGTCGCGCTGCTGCGCGAGATCGACCTGCCGCTCGCGGTCATCACGGCGGTCCTGGCCACGCCCGAACCGGACCGCGGGCGGCTGCTGACCGCCGAACGCGACCGGCTCGCCGAGCGCATCGACCGCGATCGGGCCCGGCTCGCGTTGCTCGATCGGCTCGCGTCCGGTCACCCCGATCACGAGGTGGTACGCACAACGGAGCCGGCGAGGCGGTTCGCCGTCGTCCGGGCGACCGCCGATCCAGGGCGCATCGGGGCGGCGTACGGCGAATGCGTCGGGCGGTTGCTCGCGACGCTCGCCGGGCGGCTCTGGACGCCGCCGTTGTGGGGCCTGTATCCGCTGGACTTCCCGGATAACGCGGCCGACGGCATGGCGGTCGCGGCCGCCGCCGAGACGGACGCGATCACCACCCTGGAGACGGTGGACCTGCCGGCCGCCGACGTCGTCACCACCGTCCATCATGGACCGTACGCTGAGCTGCCCTTGGCGTACCACACCTTGTTCGCCTGGATCCACGAGCGGGGACTGACCCCCGTTGGCCCGGCGCGCGAGGCCTATCTGGTGGGGCCCGGCGAGGCCGAGCCCGCCGACCTGCTGACCCGCGTGATTCTGGAGGTACGCCCGTGAGACCCGAGTTGGTCGACCTCGCCGAGCAGGAGTTCCTGATGGTCGACGGCCGCGGCGACCCGGACGGACCGGGCTACGCCGAGGCGGTCGCCGCGCTCTACAAGCCCGCGTACGCGCTGCGCTTCGCCCTGAAGCGGGCCGGCGTCGACCGCAAGGTGGCGCCGCTGGAGGGCCGCTGGTGGTCCGACGACCTCGCGGACTTCGCGGCCGGCGGCGACCGGTCGCGCTGGAACTGGACGATGATGATCGGCCTGCCCGCCGAGGCCGCCGAGCTCGACGTGCCGTTGGCTGAGGGCGTGCGGCGGGAGCGGTTCACCGAGGGACTGAGCGCGCAGGCGCTGCACGTCGGCCCGTACGCGACCGAGCCGGAGACGCTCGACGTCCTGCACGCCTTCATCACCGAGCAGGGGTACGCGATCGACGGCGAGCACCACGAGATCTACCTGTCCGATCCGCGCCGGACCAAGCCGGAGCGGCTCAAGACGATCCTGCGGTACCCGGTCCGCCGCGCATAGCCCGGCCCCGCGCCTGTAGACGAAATGTATCCGATTTGGATATCGAGATGTTCAGATCGGGCCATGAGGATCAGCCGGCGTGCCGTCGTGACGGCGCTCGCGATCGCCCTGGCCGCCGCGGTGGGCGGAGCCGGCGCGAGCGCGGCCGCCGAGACCGCGACCGTGCAGGACGCGGCGGACGAGTCGCAGGACTTCCCGTTCCCCGGGGCGGACACGATCGCCCTGCATGACGGGTCCGATCAGTACATCACCTATGGCGCCAGCGCCCACGGCCGCAAGGTCCCCTACGCGATCTCCGGCTCGGGCGACGTGGTCGGCACGTCGCCGGTGATCGCCGGCGACGCCATGCCGGACGGCGGCGGGGCGTGGGTGGAGGACGGCTCCGGCATCTGGACGCCCGGCGCCTGGTACCACGTCAAGGACGGTGTGGGCCGGTACTACCTGTTCTATACGGCGACTCACCGCGACGACAACGGCCGCAAGTGCGTCGGCGTCGCCCGGTCGCGGAACCCGGGCGGCCCGTTCACCCCGGAGCCCACCCCGATCGTCTGCCCGGACAAAGGCGACCGCTGGGCGCTGGACGCCGACGTCACCGCCGGCCCCGCCGGCGCGATCTGGATGACCTGGCGCGACGGGCAGCGGGCCGAGGGCCTGGAATCGGCGCTGTCGGTCATGATGCTGACCTTCAACACCGACGGCACCGTGGACCGCAACGGCGACCCGGTGGTGATCCTGCGCAGCGACAGCCTGGTCTGGGCCAAGTGGCGCGACACCGGCGGGGTGACCGTCATCGAGAACCCGAGCGCCTTCTACCACGACGGGTCGTGGTACCTGTTCTACTCCGGCAACGCCTGGGCGGAGAACTACTACTCGACCGGCATCGCCTACTGCGGCGCGAAGATCGACGACGGCCTGTGCACGCCGATGCCGGGGCCCAACCGCGCCTGGTTCTCCTACTCGGGCCCGGCCGTGCATCTGCCCGACGACATGCGCAAGTACGGGCTGCCCGGCAACAAGCGGGGACCGGGCGCCATGGACGTGTACCTCGCTCGCGACGGCCGCCCCTGGGTGACCTGGAACTACCTGGCCGACGACAGCAGCGGCCGCAAGAGCCGCACCGGCCGCCTGGTCGTCACCGGATCCGGCGCCGGCGCGGACTTCAAGGTCCAGCTCTCCTGACGTCGTTCCAACGTATCCGCCTTCCTGATCCGCTTTCGTGAAAGGGACCGTGTCCATGCCCCGGAGAAGCCTGAGCACCGCCCTGGTCGCCGTGGTGGCGACCCTGGCGGGGCTCCTGCCGGCCACCCCCGCCGCCGCCGTGAACGTCACCTTCCAGGCGGGCACGCTGAACATCCTCAACGAGCTGACCCAGGCGCAGTTCGCCGAGGATCTGCGGCTGATCACCTCGAAGGCGGACCTGGTCGGCCTCAACGAGGTCGCCAACCGCCGTGACTTCCTCCAGACCTGGGCCGCCGACAACGGCTGGTGGTTCTACTCCCCCACCCCGTACAACGCGTCCGCCGAGGCGCTGCTGGCCAAGAAGAGCATGTTCGACGTGCTCGACAAGGGCTCGAACTTCGTGTGCGACACCAACGGGCCCGGCGAGGTGCCCCCGGCCCGGTACAACAACTGGGTCAAGTACAAGCACAAGGCCAGCGGCCGCGTCGTGTTCCACATCAACTTCCACGCCAACGCCAGCATCGAGGACAACGGCCACCCGACCGACCTGCCCCGGACGCAGTGCGCGGAGCAGCAGTTCCAGGAGGTCAAGGAGCTGGCGGCGCGGAAGAAGGACGAGGGGCAGGTCATCGTCAGCGGCGACCTGAACGTCGACTTCGAGGCCGACCGGAGGGTCGGCTACGCGAAGTTCCCGTGGAAGGTGTTCGAGGCCAACGAGCTGCCGAACCTTCGCTCCGTCTACAACATCCTGGGAGTCAAGGCCACGCCGACGCACGACGTCCGGCACATCGACTACGTGTACTTCTGGAAGCGCGTGGAGTCGTCCCAGGTGATGTGGATGACCGACTATCGGATCGTCACCGGCACGAACTCCGATCACAACGGCGTGGTGGCCGACTTCGCCATCGATGTGGCGTAGCCTGCCGCCGTTCCGCCGGGCCGGACGCATGGCGGCGTCCGGCCCGGCACTCCATTCGCAGGAAACTATTGACGGCCGGAACTCCCTACGATGGGCGCCATGGGCGATTCGGATGCCTGGCGCGGCGTCGAGGGTCCGGGCGGCCTGAGCTTCCTGGGCCATCTGGCCGACGTCGACCTGTTCGACGTGGTGTGCCGCATGCGCAACGTCGGATTCTTCGGCACCCAACCGGTCGGGGTGTACACGGTGATCCTGGTGTCCGGCGGCGGCTTCCTCCATCGCGTACACCGCGAGGAATCCTTTGTAGACACGATGTCGGCCGTGGTCGTCCGGCCCGGCGACCAGCTCACCGTCGCACATCCCGCCGGATTCGACGACCGGTCCACCGTCCTCCAGTACGCCGAGGAGCCCTATCTCGATCTCGCGCCCGGCGCGCGGCAGGTCAGCGACGACCTCTTCCTGCGGCATCGTGCCCTGGTCGCGGCGTGCCGGCGGGGTCTCGACCCGGTGGAGCTGGCCGAGCGGATCGACCTGCTCGTCCACGCGCTCGCCGCGCCGGAGCGCTCGGCCCGCCGCGACGGGCGCACGATGCGGTTCGGCACGCGGCAGGTCCACCGCCGCATGGTCGACCGGACGGTGGAGGCGCTGGGCGACGGCGGCTACCGGCGCGGGCTCGACGAACTCGCCACGATCGCGGGCGCCTCCCGGCATCACCTGAGCCGCGTCTTCCAGGCCGTCACCGGGATGACGGTGACGGCGTACCGGAACCGGTTGCGCGTACGCGCGGTGCTGGCCGACATCCAACAGGGTGCGCCGAACCTGCGCGAGCTGGCGCACGCGTACGGGTTCGCCGATCAGGCCCACCTGATCCGGGTCGTCCGGGGCCAGTTCGGGCGTACGCCCGGCGAGATCCGCCGGCTCCTGAACGCCGGCACGGCTGGCGACACAGCCGCCGACGCCTGCGAGTGAGCACATAAGTTCAACGAACGGCTGCTCACCCGGCTCGATCATGGAGCGCATGACCGACATCGGAACGGCCGACCTCGACCACCGCTGGGCCGACGATCAGTTGATCGACTCGCCCACCCGGACGACGGACGACGTCACCCGACCGGAGACTCGCTACGATGTCCCAGCTCGACGCGACCCTGCCGGAACCACGTCGGAGCTGAGGGGTGAGACTTGACGTCGTCGTTCGGCGCGCTGCTGCGTGAACTCCGCCGCGACGCGGGGTTCACCCAGGAACAGCTGGCCGACCGGGCGGCCATCAGCAGCCAGGCGGTCGGCGCCCTCGAACGCGGCGCGCGGCGGTTCCCGCATCAGCACACGGTGACCCGGCTGGCTGACGCGTTGGGGCTGGCCGACGACCAGCGGGCCGCATTCGTCGTCGCAGCCGCCCGGCCGTCCGCGCCACCGGCGCAGCGGGAGCCGGAGGTCACCACCGAGTCCCCGGTACGCGTCCCGCGCCAACTGCCGCCGCCTACTCCGTTGACCGGCCGGGAGCCGATGATCGCGGAGGTGGCCGCGCACCTGATCGCCGCCACCGACCCGAGCCCGGTGCTCTTGGTGGGACCCGGCGGGATCGGCAAGACCGCGCTGGCCGTCGCGATCGGGCACCAGCTCGCCCCGGAGTTCCCCGACGGGCAGTTGTTCGCCGACCTCCGGGGCGCCCAACCCGACCCGGTCGACGCGTACGCCGTCCTCGGGCGGTTTCTGCGGGCGCTCGGCGTACCCAAGGCGGAGGTGCCGGCGGACCCGGACGAGCGGCTGGCCGCGTACCGCAGCGCGCTCGCGGGCCGCCGGATGCTGCTCGTCCTGGACGACGCGGCCACCGAGGAGCAGGTCCGGCCGCTGCTGCCGCCGCCCGACGGCTGCGCGACCGTCGTCACCTCCCGCCGCCAGCTGGGGGCGTTGCTGGGCGCGACCCGGTGGACGGTGCCGGCCTTGGACAGCACGGACGCGGTGCGCCTGCTGGCTCGGATCGCGGGCGACGCACGAATCGCCGACGAGCCGACCGCGGCGACGCAGGTGGCCGACGCGTGCGGCTATTCGCCCCTGGCCATCTGCATCGCCGCCGGGCGGTTGGCGGTCCGGCCACACTGGACGGTCGCGGAGTTGGGCCGCCGCCTCACGGCCGAGCACGGGCGGCTGGACGCGTTGTCGGTCGGCGATCTCGACGTGCGGGCCAGCATCGGGCTCAGTTACCAATCGTTGCGTCCGGAGCAGCGGCGTCTGTTGCGGCGGCTGGGGCTGGTCTGGACGAAGGACTGGCCGGCCTGGGTCGCCGACGAGCTGTTCCAGCCGGCTTCGCCTCCGCACTCGGCCGAGGACGACCTCGACGAGCTGGTCAACGTCCACCTTGTCGAGGCGATCGGCGCGGACGCGGTCGGCCAGCAGCGATTCCGCCTGCATGACCTCATCGCCGAGTTCGCCCGCGAGCGGGCCTACGACGAGGAGAGTCCCGGCACGCCGGAGCGGATCGTCGCCGATCTGCTGCGATCGTGGACGGCCCTGGCCGCCGGGGCCGACGAGGACCTGGGGCACGGCTTCGGCTACGGCACCGGTCTCACGCTCGGTGACGCGCCGGCCCAGCCCGCCGAGACCGCGCGGCTCGCGCCGGGCGAATGGTTCGACGCCGAACGCGGCACTCTGGTCACGGCGGTGGGTCAGGCGATCCGGCTCGGTCACGCCGACGTGGCGGGGACGCTCGCCCTGCGGCTGGCTGGTTTCCTACGCGTACGCGGTCATCGCGACGACCACATCGCCACCCTGCGCCAGGCGCTGGCGGCGGTCCGTGCGGGCGGCCTCGACGAGCTGCGGCTGCGAGTGGCGCAGACGTTGTTCTCGGCGTTGCTCGATCACGACCTCGACGCCGGGATGCCCGAGCTGACGAGCGAGATGCTGGCTGCCGCCCGCGCGCTCGGCCAGGCCGACCTGCTGATCCGTGCGCTGGTCCAGGCTGGGCTGTACGCCAAACGCCGAGGCCGGCTCGGCGAGGCGATCGGCCATTACGAGGACGCCCTCGCGGCCTGCTCGGACGAGTCACGGATGCTGGCCACGGCGCTGGCCGCACTGGCGTTGGCGTACACCGAAGCCGGTCGGCCGCACGACGCGCTGCCGTTGTCGGAACGCGCGGTCGCGCTCCAGCGCGGGGAGGGCGCGCCGGTGATGATCGCGCTGCGACTGCTCAGCCACGCCGAGGTGCTCGCCGACGCGGGCCGGCCGGCGGACGCGGAGACGGCGTTGCGGGAAGCCCTGGCGCTGAGCCGCGCCACTGGTCACGACGCCGCGCGGGCGTACGCCGAATGGCGGCTCGGTGACCTCGCCCTGGTGCGGGGCCGGTGGCGTACCGCCGATCGGCTGATCCGGTCCGCCGTCGCCACCTTCGACCGGCTGCGCGACGCCGGGAGCACGGCGTACGGCATGCGTTCGCTGGGCGATCTCGCGATGGCCCAAGGGCGTCCGCAGGCGGCGATCACGCCGTATCAAGACGCGCTCGCTACCTGGCAGCGGTTGCGGTTGCCGTTGGAGGCCGCCCGGATGCAGGCCCGCCTCGGCCACGCCTGGTACGCCTTGGCCGATCACGGCCGTGCGGCCGAGCATCGGGCCGCCGGCGACCGGATCCTGGCCGACCTCGGGTTGACGGAGCGGGCGCTACGCCTGGGCCTGGCCTTCCATCCCGCGCGGACGAATGTGTAGGTCGGCTGTAGGGGTTGTCGCTGTCCTGGGTGGACCTCGGACCGACAGACTCTGCGGCCATGAGACTGATCCCGCTCCGCCCAGGCACCGCCGCGACCTTGGGCGGTTCCAAGGCGGACCGGTGGCCGCAGGGCTCGGCGTCGATCTACGGAGTCCGGCCCGACGGCCGGCTGACCTACGCGGTCGTCGACGCGGCCACGGGAACGCGTACGCATGGCCCGGTGGTGTCGTCGGAGTCGCTCGGTTTCGTGCCCGCCGCGATGGCGACGCTCAACCTGACCACCGTCCTGGCCACGACGGCGTCCGGCGGCCTTCACCGCATCGACGTGCTCGCCAACAACACGTCGCTGACGTTCAACGCCCCCGTGCACCTCGGTGACGGCTGGCCGGCCGGCCCGCTGGTGTACGACGGCGACGGCCACCTCTATGGCATCGCCGACGGCGTGCTGACGCGCTGGACGGTGACGGCGAGTAAGCCGGAGGCGGCCAACCTCACCGGCCCGCTCGTGATCGGCTCCGGGTTCGCCCTGACGACGCTGACCACGACCGGTCCGGATCGCCTCCTGGGTACGGCCCCCGATGGGCGGCCCACTTCCTATCGCATCCGCGGCGCGAACGATTGGATCGTAGCGGCCTCGACGACCCCCTTCGCGCCGGATCTGACCAGCCTCGTCTGCCCCGGCGGCGGCGTGTGCTTCGGCCACGCGCCCGACGGCTCGCTCCACCGCTTCCTCGACCGGAGCCCGGCCGGCGACGGGACCGACCTGGTCGAGGCGGGCACGGTCGACACGGACGGCTGGCGTCAGGTGATCCTGTCGGCCCAGCCCAGGACGGTCAGCTGACTCGCCAATCTCCCACTAAGCCGATAGGCTTACTGCGTGTTGCGCTTCCACTGGTTCCTCCCGACGTCGGGCGACGGCGATCAGGTCGGCGCGGCGACCGTCACCGCCGGGGCCGCCGACCATCGCCGGGCCGCCACCTTGGACTACCTCGCCGAGGTCGCCGAAGCCGCCGAGGATAACGGATTCACCGGCGCGCTCACCCCCGTCGGGTCCGGCTGCCCCGACCCGTGGATCGTGTGCTCGGCCGTCGCCGCGCGTACCAGTAGATTGAAGTTCTTGGTCGCTTTGCGACCGGGTTTCGCGTTGCCGACGCTGATCGCGCAGCAGGCGCAGGCCTTCACGCAGCTGGCCGGCGATCGCCTGGCGCTCAACGTCGTGACCGGCGGCGACAGCGGCGAGCAGCGCGCCTACGGCGACTTCCTGGACCACGACGCCCGGTACGCCCGGACCCGCGAGTTCCTGCAGGTGCTGCGCGAGTCGTTCGTGGGCGAGCCGTTCGACTTCCACGGCGAGCACTTCCGCATCGAGCGAGGCGGCCTGAAGCAGCCGCAGTCGCCGGCGGTTCCCGTGTACTTCGGCGGCGCTTCGCCGGCGGCGGAGCAGGTCGCGGCGCGGCTGGCCGACACCTATCTGATGTGGGGCGAGCCGCCGGCGGCGATCGCCCGACGAGCCGACCGCATGCGTACGCTCGCCGCCGCGCACGGCCGTGAGCTGCGCCTGGGCATCCGGTTGCACGTCATCGCGCGCGAGACCGCCGAGGAGGCCTGGGCGGAGGCGGACCGGCTGCTGGCCGGGATGAGCCCCGAGCGCATCGCGGCCGCGCAGGCCCGGTTCTCCACAATGGACTCTGTGGGCCAGGCCCGGATGGCGGCCCTGCACGGCGGCAGCGCGGCGAAGCTGGTGATCGCGCCGAACCTGTGGGCGGGCGTCGGCCTGGTCCGCGAGGGCGCCGGAACGGCCCTGGTCGGCAGCTACGCCGAGGTGGCCGAACGGCTGCGCGAGTACGCCGCGCTCGGCCTGTCGGAGTTCATCCTGTCCGGCTGGCCGCACCGCGAGGAGGCAGAACGCGTCGGCCGCCACGTCCTGCCCCTGCTCGCCGAATCAGCGGTTCCCGCCTGAATTGTTCCGCCTGGGGGTCAACGCACGGGGTCGGTGGTGAACACCGCGACGTCGCGGTCGAAGCAGACGACGATGTGGCCGTCGGCGGTGACGTCGACCGCGGCGACCTGCTCAGGAAGCTCCAGGTCCGGGCTGATCTTGTCGAACGTGACGAGGCTGTACGCCGACACCGTCCGGTGGATCGCGACGACCGCGACCGGATGGCCGTCGACCGTGGCGGCGGCGAGCGCGTCCAGGTGTTGGCGGCCCAGGTGGCCGATCTGCTGGGCGGTGGCGACGTCCCACACCTTCACCTGGACGTCGCGCCAGTCGTCATAGGTGGTGACGGCGAGGGATCGGCCGGCCGCGACGGTCGCGGCCACGAGCCGGACCGGTTTGCCGTTGCCGCCGGTGGTCTGGACGCTGGTGTCGCGGTTGGTGGTGAGGTCGCGGACCTTGAAGCCGCCGCCCCATCGGCCGAGGACGGCGACCGGGCGGCCGTCGAGCGTGGTGGTGGCGAGGTCGTGCACCCAACGGTGGTCACTGGCGCGCGGCTTGCCGGTCTCCTCCCCCGTACGCAGATCCCACAGCCGGATCTTCTTGTCGTCGCCGGCGGTGATGGCCCGGGGCCGGCCGTCGGTGCCATCGGCCCCGATCGACGTGATCGGACGGTGGTGGGCAGCCAGTGGTGCGCCTGCCGGTTTCCCCAGGTCCAGGTCCCGGCGGTGCACGGTCCCGTCGGCGCCTCCCGTGACGGCGACCGCCCGCCCGTCCACGGTGGTCGCCGCGACCGTTGTGACCGCGCCGGTGTGACCGGTCAGCGGCGCGCACACCTGGTCGCCGGTCGACAGCTCCCAGACCCGGACGGTCTCGTCGTCGCCGCCGGTGATCACCACCGGCCGGCCGCCTACCGTCGTGGTGGCCACCGCCTTGATCTCGGCGTCGTGGCGTACGGGCTTGTCGATGGGCTCGCCGATGACCAGCTCGGACACCCGGATGGTGCCTCGGTCGCACGTCGACACCACCACCTGGCGGCCGTCCACCATCGCCGTTGTCACCCCGATCACATTGCGGGGGTGCTGGGGAAACAGCTCGCCGACCAGCTCGGCGGAGCTCAGGTCCCACACCTGGATGGTCGGCGTGTCTCCGCGGCAGACCAACGCCACTGGCCGGCCGTGCACGACAGCTGTCGACACGAGGTCGGTGTTCCAGTCGGCGGCTATCGGAAGGTCGGTCACGGGTAGTCCGGTGGCCAGGTCCGACACGAAGGTGGCCAGGCGGTAGCCGCTGGAGACCGCCACCGGCCGGCCGTCGGCCAGCTCCGCGACCGCGAGCGTGCTGACCTGGCCGGGGTGGTCAGGGTGGTCGGTGTGGCCGGTGAACGGGCTGCCTACGGGTTCGCCGGTGTCCAGGTCCCACACCCGGACGGTCCGGTCGCCGGCGGTGACGGCGACCCAGCGACCGTCCAGCATCACGGTCGCGACCGCGTACACCGGACCGGTGTGGCCACGGATCGGTGTCATCACCTCCTGGCCCGTGTCCAGATCCCACACCCGGGCCGTCCTGTCGTGGCAGCCGGTGACCACCACGCGGCGACCCCGACGCTCCGCGATCGCGAAGCCCCAAATGGTGTCGGCCCGCAGGTCGATCGGCTCCCCCACCGGCCGGCCCGAGGCGAGCTCCCACAGCCGAACGACGCCGTCGCTGCCTCCGCTGATCACGATGGGGACACCGGCCAGATCAGACACGGCGATCGCCCGCACCTCGCTCGTGTGACCGATCCAAGGGGCGCCGACTTGCTCACCCGTTTTCAGGTCCCATAGCCGGACGGTGTGATCACCGCTTCCGGTGACCGCCACCGGACGGCCGTCGAGGACCGACGTCGTCACCGCCATCACCCAGGAGGTGTGGCCGTCGGCGGAGCCCATCGGCGGGCAGCACAGGCCGCCCTTTGGTGCCAGACTGGTCCACATCGGTCGGATACGCCACGCAGGTGGTTGAGCAGACAATGTCGACATGCGGGGCAGGATAGCCGCCGGCACCGACAGCCTCGGGCCGGCGTTCTGGGCCGCCTGGTCCATGTTCGACAGCACACTGAGGATCGACCGCTCGTGACAGCCATCATCCGATCAACGCACCTCTATGCGCCATCCGGTCATCGAATCGTGCTCGTCGTACCGATCGGGACTTGTGATCTGGACCACATGGAGCGACGAGCCTAGCGTATCCACCGTGCTCACTTCCTCGATCGAGCACGACTGGCGGAACGGGGTCTGGCTGGCGTGGCTGGCCGGCGAGTTCGCGCGCGACGGGCATGTCCGGCTGCGGCGGATCGTCAGCAAATGCCTGTC
The DNA here is from genome assembly GCF_040682475.1 of Hamadaea sp. NPDC051192. NCBI lineage: Bacteria > Bacillati > Actinomycetota > Actinomycetes > Micromonosporales > Micromonosporaceae > Hamadaea > Hamadaea sp. NPDC051192. Next base: position 60,343 of record NZ_JBFBAZ010000022.1, on the reverse strand, counting down.
CGACGACCCGGCCGGAATCGTCGTGGACCTCACCGAGGTGACCTCGGTCCTTCCGATGTTGCCGACTGCGCTGGCCACCGAGCAGCGGCGGGCTGCCCGCAGTGGCGTCTCCCTGGTCTACGTCCTGCCGGAAGACCGCGCGGCGGAGCTGAAGTCCGGGGCAGCTGGCCGGCACCTGATCATCTGTCCCACGGTCGCGGCAGCCCGTTTCCTCGCGGGCCTCGTCACCCCGCATCGCTGGCTGCACCTGGCGCTCGATTCGCGGCCGCAGTCCATGACGAAGGCACTCGATCAAACGCGGGCCGCCTGCCTCACCTGGGGCGTGCCCGACCTGGCGGCCCCAGCCGAATCCGTCACGGCCGAGCTGGTGACCAACGCGCTCAGCCATGTCGGGGGCGTCGTGCGGCTGACCGTGTCGCTGCAACAGGATCTGCTCCGCATTCGGGTGCACGACCGCAGTCGCCGAGTCCCGATCCTGGCAGCCGCCAGAGCCGAGCCGGTCACCTGGGATCAGACGACCGGGCTGGAACGAGTCGCCCAGTACGCCGCAGCTTGGGGCGCGCGGGCCGTCGACGATGGCAAGATCGTGTGGGCGACGGTACGCGCGCAGATCACCGTCCTCGCTCCGTCACCTCGACCGGCGCAGGCGGACGCTCGTCACACCGAGCCGCCCAGCCTTTCGACAGCGCTGCTCGTCGTCGGCGGGCTGACCCTTGATTGCGCCGGACGGCAGGCCTGGCTCGACGGCCGGCTGCTGCACCTGTCCGACCGCGAGTACGACCTGCTCAGCTATCTCATGCACCATCCGGACATGATCGTCAGCAAGAAGGAGCTGCTGACGAACATCTGGCATCGGTCGCCCACCTCGACCACCCGTACGCTCGACGTGCATCTCTGCTGGCTGCGCCAGAAGCTCGACGACGACATCCGGGCGCCCCGTTATCTGCACACGGTTCGAGGCCTGGGCATCCGTTTGAGCGCGCCGCCCGTCGACTGAGCATGACCTGGATCACATCCGGCCACCCCATCGGCGAATGCCGACTTGCAGAAACCTTCAATTGCTCATGTCCTGCAAGGGTGGCTCGGGAGGGGTGCTGCGCGTGGTTCCGCTGTATCAGAGGAAGGCGGAGTTCTTCCGTACGCTCGGCCACCCCGTGCGGATCCGGGTCCTGGAGTTGCTCGGCGACGGCCCGCTGGCCGTCCGCGATCTGCTGGCCGACGTGGAGATCGAGCCTTCGAGCCTGTCGCAGCAGCTGGCGGTGCTGCGTCGGGCCGGGATCGTGACCTCCCGCCGGGACGGCGGATCGGTGGTCTACGAACTGGCCGGGCCGGATGTCGCCGATCTCATGGCCGCCGCCCGCCGCTTCCTCACCGAGATGATCGAAGGACAGTCCGAGCTGCTGGAGGCGCTGCGCGACGAACCGGCCGCCGCCCGATGAGCACGCTGACCCGGCTGCTGCCCACACGCTCCGACCTGGCGGGGATGCTGCGCCGGCCGCGTACCGATCTGATCGCCGGGCTGACCGTGGCGGTCGTCGCGTTGCCGCTGGCGCTGGGCTTCGGCGTCACCTCCGGGCTCGGCGCGGCGGCGGGCTTGGCCACCGCCATCGTGGCGGGCGCCCTGGCCGCCCTGTTCGGCGGCTCGAACCTGCAGGTCTCCGGTCCGACCGGGGCGATGACCGTGGTGCTCGTCCCGATCGTGCATCGCTACGGGCCCGGCGGCGTGCTCACCGTCGGGCTGATCGCCGGCGTCTTCCTGGTCGCCTTGGCCGTCATGCGCGCCGGACGCTACGTCCGCTACGTTCCGGCTCCGGTCGTCGAGGGGTTCACCGTCGGCATCGCGGCCGTCATCTTCCTGCAGCAGGTCCCGGCGGCGCTGGGCGTCGAGGCGGCCAGTGGGGAGAAGGTCACGGTGGCCGCCTGGCACGCGGTCGTCGACTTCGTCCGGGCACCGCACTGGGCCGCGCTCGGTCTCGCACTCGCGGTCGCGACGGTGATGCTCGCTGGAGCGCGGTGGCGGCCCACCATCCCGTTCTCGCTGCTCGCCGTCGCCGCGGCGACTCTCGCGACAGCTCTGTCCGGGCTGCCGATCGCCACCATCGGCGCGCTGCCCGCCACGCTGCCCGCCCCGTCCCTCGGCTTCCTCGACCTGGCCGCCGTGCCCGGTCTGCTCACGTCGGCGCTGGCAGTGGCCGCCCTCGCCGCGCTGGAGAGCCTGCTGTCGGCGACCGTCGCCGACGGCATGAGCGTGGGTCAGCGGCACGACCCCGACCGGGAGTTGTTCGGCCAGGGCGTCGCAAACCTGGTCACGCCCTTGTTCGGCGGGGTGCCGGCCACTGCGGCCATTGCGCGTACGGCGGTGAACGTCCGCGCTGGGGCTCAGTCCCGGCTCGCGTCGCTCACCCACGCGATCACCCTGGCCGTCATCATGCTCGCGGCTGCTCCGCTGGTCGCCCACATCCCGCTCGCGGCGCTGGCCGGGGTCCTGCTCGCCACGGCGGTACGCATGGTGGAGGTGAGTTCGCTGGCGGCGCTGGCCCGCTCGACGCGGTCGGACGCGCTGATCCTGGCGTTGACCGCCGCCGCCACCCTGGTCCTGGACCTGGTCGCCGCCGTCGGCATCGGGTTGGCCGTCGCCTGCGTGCTGGCGATCCGCCGCATCGCCCGGGCGACCACATTGGAGACAGTGCCGCTCGACGTCACCGACCACCACGCCGAGGAGGCGGCGCTGTTGCGGGAGCACATCGTCGCGTACCGCCTCGAAGGCCCGCTGTTCTTCGCCGCCGCGCATCATTTCCTGCTGGACCTGTCCGACGTAGCCGACGTACGCGTGGTCATCCTGCGCATGTCCCGGGTGCTGACGATCGACGGCACCGGCGCGACCGTGCTCCGCGACGCGATCGAACGGCTCGAACGCCGGGGCATCACGGTCTACCTGTCCGGCTTACGACCAGGCCACGAGCGCGCCATCGCCGCGACCGGCGTCCTGTCGCGGCTCGCCGATCAGGGCCGGGTGTTCCCCGACACGCCGCAGGCCATCGCCGCCGCCCGCATTCTGTTGCAGCACAACGACTTTCCGGCGGTCACCGACCCGGTCGGCGCAGTGCGTACCGCCGCGTCCTGACCTAACCCGATCCGGCGGCGCAGCGGCTGTGCCCGCGTCCTGACCGGCGCCCAGCGGTGGGCGCCGGTCAGATCCGCCGTCACGCCAGGTTGTGCAGCTTCTTGAACTCCAGCGTGTACGCGAGCTTGCCGGGCTTGGCGTCGCTGTACGGCTTGGCGAGCTTGTCGAACTCGCCCTTGTTCGCCGCCTTGCCGTCGTTCCACGCGGCGAGGACGCCGAGCTGGGAAGCGGTGAAACCACTGTCGATCATGCTGTCGCCCGGCAGCGCCGTCATCGTCTGGGTCAGTGTCTTGACGGTGGCCAGGTAGCTCGCCAGGTCGTTCTGGTTCCACGCGGTCAGGTCGACCGGCTCGGCGTCCCGGACCCAACTGCCCCAGTAGAACTCCTGGAACGGCAGCCCGTTCTGGGCGTAGCCGATGTCGCGGCCGAAGTAGAGCAGGCTGCGGTACCTGTCGTTGGTGAAGTTGGCCAGGCCGACGCTGGTGGGCAGCTTGTTGACCGTGATCGCGGCGCCGTCGGGCTGACGCAGATACACCCACTTGCTGGCCTGCATCTGAGCCCAGAAGTCCTGCCGGGTCAGGGTCGACAGGTTGGCCTGGACCCGCAGGCGCACGTGCAGGTTCGCGCCACCGTCCGGAGTCTCGTAGAACGACGTCAGGGTGTGGTGGCCGTCGGTGAGGAAGGGTTCGCCGCCTGGGCCGATGACCACGGTCTTCATCGCGGCGACACTGTCGGCGGTCTCCCCGCCGACCGGCAGCTCACAGGTGAACGACGCCGGGTCGTCCAACCGCGCACCGGCCTGCACGCTGGCGGCGGCGATCCGGCCGTCGGTCTCGCACCAGTCGTCGAACTTCTTGTTGATCGCGTCCTTGCCGAGGGTGTAGCGGCCGAGCTTGTAGTACACCTCGTCGTAGCCCAGGGACGGCTGCGTCGGGTGGACGTCGCCGATGCGCACGTCGAGCAGGTCACCGGCCTGCGCGCACAGGTACTGGGCGAACGGGGTGTTGCGGTTGTCGTGGCCGCAGAAGTCGGGCCGCGTACCGGGCGCTCCCGGGGCGGCGGTCGCGACCGGCGTCAGGGCGTACACGCCGGCGCCGACGACGGCGAGCAGGGCCGCGCCGAGCACGGCTACGCGGATGGTGGGCAGGCGCATGAGACAGCACGCTCCTCGATGACGATGGGGGTCGTCGCGAGCGTGCCGGTGATCAACCAACTAGATGTACCGGCCTGGTGACATCCACGCGAACCGCAGGGAAACGCTGCTCGGTGACGCAGGCCACCACCCGTCCGGGGCTCGGCAGGTCGATCCGGTCACACCGTACGCACGCCGCACCGCTGGCCGAGAGCCGTCCGGCAGCGAGCCGTTGGGTTCTACTGCCGTCGATTGTTAACCTCGAAGGGCATCCAATCCGACACGAAAGGTTCTGGTAGGTGAGGTTCGCGGAGAATGTGGGAGTTCTGGCGGCGCCCGCCGTCACCGTGCCGGCGACGATGACCGGTCGTCAGCTGGCCACGGTGCTGCGGCTACGGGCCGAGACCTCCGCAGCGGTCGTACGCGATGGCGACCGGCGGGGGCTGCTGTCGCGCGCCCAGCTCAGCGAAGGACGCGCCGGCAGCCAGAGCACCGGAGCGGTCGGCAACGCCGCGGCGTGGGACGCGCTGCGCGTGAGCTGGGACACCAGCCTGGCCAAAACCGCCCACCTGCTGCTCACCACGCCCGACGCCCAGAGGCATGACTAGCTGCTCGTCGATCTCCCCGACGGCGAGACGGGGCTGCTGCCGATCAGCCGGCTGTTCCGCGAGCTCGCCGACCGCGCCGACGGGCCGGAGCTGCCCGTCCAGCGGGCCGACGAGCCGAACGGGCACGACGAGCCCGCCATCGACGCCATGATCGACACCGGCCAGCTGCGCGTCTACTACCAGCCCATCGCGGACACCCTCGACGGCTCGATCGTCTCCGCGGAGGCGCTGGTGCGCTGGGAGCACCCGACGCGGGGACTGCTGGCTCCGGACCGGTTCCTGCCGGCGTTCGCCCGCGACGGCAGCCTTCCCACGCTCGATCGGTGGGTATTCGGCCAGGCCTGTCACGACCTCGCCGAACTGCGTCACGAACTCGGCGTACGCGCACCGCAGTGGGTGAACGTCAACATCTCCCGCGCGTCCCTGCGTACGGACTTCGACGCCATGATCAGCGACGTGCTGGCCACCACCGGCATCACGCCCGGCCGGCTGCGCATGGAACTGCCCGAGGACGCCGACCTGCCCGCGTTGACCGAGGTCGCGGACCGGCTGGCGCGGCTCGGCGACCACGGCGTCCGCTTCACCCTGGACGACATGGGCACCGGAGCCACCAACCTGCGCTATATGTCGGCCCTGCCCATCCACGGGTTCAAGATCGACCGGATGTTCGTCGCGGGGATGGCCGACAGCGCCCAAGACCGCACGATCGTCCAGTTGCTGGCGGATCTCGGCCAGCGGCTCGGCCTGCGGGTGACCGCTGAAGGCGTCGAGAACCCCGCCCAGTTGCGGATGCTGGCCGAACTCGGCGTCGCGTACGCCCAGGGCTATCACATCTCGGCGCCGCTGCCGCGCCAGGAGCTGACCGAGTTCCTCACGCGCGAGCCCGAACTGTCATCCGTTTCCGGCTGAGGCGGACGATCCGCCCGCACGGTCCTATCCTGCTGCGCCGTCGCGTCCGGCCAGCTCGGCCAGGCGCTGGGCTTGCCCCTCGTGCACGTCAGTCACCCACTCCCAGCCGGGCTTGGCCGACGCGCCGATCCGCGGGTCGCTGGGCTCCTCGCCCGCTCGCAAGGCGAGCAAGTACGCCCGATCCTGCTCGATCCGCTCGCGCACCTGAACGGCTCCGCCGACCGATCCGTGCCCCGGGATGACGACGTCGACGTCACCCGCCACGCCCTCGAGCAGCCGCAGCCCGGCGAGGTACTCCTCGATCGGGTCCCCGGCGCCGTTCAGATCGAGCATCGGAATCAGAACGTCGGAGAGCATGTCGCCGGCGATGAGGACGCCACGCTCTTCGACGAGCAGGGCCGCGTGGCCGGCCGCGTGCGCCCGATGCTCGATGATCCGGACTTCCGGGCCGTCCCACGGAATCCGCGCCGCTCCAGCGGGCAGGCCGCCGATCTGGCCCAACAGGTCCAGCGGCACCTCGATCTCCGGCGGCAGATCCTCGGCGACGAGGTCCCGCCAGTTCACGTTCGACAGGAACGCTTCGATCTCAGCCGCACAGCGGGCGGTGCCGTAGCGCGGCGCTTCGCCCAGCGTGGTGTGCCAGAGCAGGTGATCCCAGTGTGGATGCGTCGAGAACCCCGCCACGACAGGTCCACCCAGTACTCGAAGGTCGTCGGCGATCGCGCTCATTTCTCGGTCGGTGATCCCGGCGTCTACGAGCAGCACACCCGCTTCGCCTTGCACGACAACGGCGTTGCTCTCGATGAACTCACTCTCGTGGACCCGTACGCCCTTCGCGACTTCCCTCATCATGTGCGCGCCTCGCTTACTTCGGAGATGGCGTAGCGGTGCATCGTGACGCCCGATCGGAGTGTTCGCTGCTCCAACAGCTCGAAGTCGATCGGCTTGTCGTAGTCGTCGAACAACGGCCGGCCGAATCCGAGGTACGCCGGATGCGTCCAGAGCATCAGCTCGTCGAGCAGCTTGGCCCGCAGCAACTGGGTGGCAAGCGTCGCGCCGCCCACGCTGATGATGCCGTCGGTCTGGGCGCGCAATGCCGCCAGTTGTTCGATCGCGTCGTCTCCGCCGATGATCCGCGTGTCGTGATCAGCGGTCTGCCGCGTACGCGAGACGAGCACCTTGGGCTTGGCAGTCCAGATCTCCCCGTATTCCCGCATGTAGTCCGGCAGCGACGCGTCGTGCGGCGCGCGCGGCCAGTACTCCTCCATGACCTCGTAGAAGACCCGGCCATGGACCATGAGCGCCAGCTCCCGCGTCCGGGCGTTCGCCTCCCGGTGCAGTTCCTCGTCGATGCGCAGCCACTCGCCGGCGCCGTTGTCCCCCGGCACTTGCTCGATCCGCAGGTCGAGGGACACGTTCATCGAGTAAACGAAACGGCCCATCCGCTTCCCATCCATAGTGATTGCGTTTTGCAATCACTATAGTTGGGGCGGCATACCTGTCAAGGAGGAGTCGTGGAGTCACCACCTGGGTGTCCGATCAGTGCCGCCGTCGAGGTACTCGGCGACCGCTGGTCCCTGCTCGTGCTTCGCGACGTCATCTTCGGCGACCGCCGCTACTTCCGGGCGTTGCTCACCGGGTCGGTCGAGGGCATCGCGTCGAACATCCTCGCCGACCGGTTGGTGCGGCTCGTGGAGGCGGGGATCCTCACCCGTGGCACCGCGGCTCGAGGGCAGCGCGCCCGCTACAGCCTCACGGAAGCCGGCATCCAGACCCTTCCGATCATCTGCGCCCTGGGCGCCTGGGGACTGGACTGGCGTCCCGGAAGTGACGGCCTGCGGCGTCGGCACCAGCTGATACGCGAGGGAGGTCCGGCATTCATCGAGGAGCTGATGGACGAACTCCGTACCCGTCACCTGGGTGCGCCGCCGAGGCCGCACGACGGCCCGGGCCCGTTCGACCGGCTTGACGCAGCCGACCTGCCATAAGTCCGCTGTGGACGCTCAGCTGGCGGATTCCGGCCCAGGTGGCGCGGACCGCGCGTTCGTCGCGTCGTCGCGTCCCGTGGCCCGCAAGGCGTAGATCGACGCCTGTACGACACCGGCCGGCGTGCGGACGTTCACCGTGACGCGCTGGTAGCTAGGCCCTTCGAAGTCGTCCAGGCGGGGCCAGTGCGCCGGAAGGTCGGCCGACTCGAAGACGTGGACGTCGACCGCGGTTCCGCCGGGGTCGAGGACGATCGCCGGGAAGCCGAGACTGGCACCCCAGCCCGCGTCGACGAACCTGCCGTAGACCTCGCCGCGGAACCAGCGACCGTCGAGCCCGTCGAGTTGGTGATGGTTCTGGCGGCCCGGCGCCAAGGTTCCGTAAGTGGCCAAGCGGCATTGGGCGTCCGCGAGTCCGATCCTCGATTCGTTCGAGTCTTCCATCATCGTGCTCCTCCGCTGTCGCAGCAGAACTGTTGGACCGTGATCATCCAACGCCCACGCTGCGCTAGGGTGCGCACATGCGAGCCACAGCGACCTTCACCGTGACGTCCTTCGTGCCGGCGAGCCTGAGCCCCGAGCCCACGGCGGTGTCCACCGGTACGCCGGTCGGCGTGGCGACCATGGAGAAACTCTTCGACGGCGAAATCACCGGCCGGTCGTCGACCTTGTTCACAGCGGCGTTCGACCAGGACACCGGGGTCGGCACCTATCTGGCCATGGAATCGTTCCAGGGCACGGTCAACGGCAGCGAGGGATCCTTCACCTTCGCCCATTCCGCCACCACGTCAGGCGCCGACCGCACCGCCGAGTTCTTCACCATCGTGCCGTCCAGCGGCACCCAGGCCCTGAAGGGCATCACCGGCAACGGCGGCATCGCCGTCGACACAGACGGCACCCATCGCATCTGGCTCGACTACGAACTCGGCTGACGCCCACCTGCGTGTGACGCAGATGAGCCGCCCGCCGTACTTCGCGGGCGGCTCATCTGGTCTAGCGGATCAGAAGTCGCCGCCGAAGTCGCCGCCACCGAAATCGCCGCCGCCGAAGTCCTCGTATCCGCCACCGTCGTAGCCGGCTTCGGTGGCGCCGGCGTCTTCGAAGCCGGCGCTGTCGGCCCCGGCGTCTTCCGCCCCAGCCCCGTCGGCGGCTTCGGCATCAGGAGCGAACGCGTCGCTGATCATGTCGCCGATGATCATGCCGCCGAAGAAGCCGAGGGCCGCGCCACCCAGGCCGGCCGCGAGAGCTCCGCCCATGCCGGGCCGCCCGTGGTAGCCGCCGTACTTGTAGCCCTGGTGGCCCTGCCCGGCGTAGCCGTACTGCCCGGGACGCCCCTGGCCCTGCGGCGCGTAGCCGGACTGGTGCGGCTGCATGAAGGAACCGGGTGCCACAGGCGCGGGCTGACCGAGCTTGTCCAGCGCGGCCACCACCCAGCGGTCGACCTGCGCCGTCCACCCGTTGTCGGCCGTCAGCCGCTCGACGTCCACCGGCGAGAGGTCATAGCGATCGGCCGCGCCGGGCCGGGACGCCAGCTCGACGAAGATCGTCGTCACGTCCGCTCCCGTCCCCGCGAACAGGAACGTCAGCATCGGGATGTGCGGGCCGGGTTGCTGCCCCTCCGGGATGGGAGCGTAGAAGGTGATGGCCTGTGCGGCCGGGACGGGCAGGCCCGGGGTCGCTCGCAGCTCGTTGCGGACGAACCGGCAGCCGATCGTGCCGAGCGCGTCGACGATGCTCTGCGGCACCTGGCCGGCGTCCACCGCCATCGGGTCGAAGTCGGTCTTGCCGCTGCCGGACGCGACCGCCACCTCGGTGCGTACGCCCAGGCCGACGCCGGGCATCGTCTTGCCGTAGAGCCGGGTGAACGGCGTGTTCGCCGGCAGCGGGACGGTGAACGGGATCGACGGCGTCTGCCCGTCCATCACCCGCAGGCCGCCCGCGACCGCGAACCGGCCCAGCTCGATCTCGCCACGCTGCCCACCCGCCAGCAGGATCACCGTGATCGCCGCGACGTCGGTGTCGGACTTGGCCCGCAAGTTGACCTGACCGGACAGCTGACCGCCGGTGACCGGCGGCTGCGCAGACAGCACGGTGTCCACCTCGACTCCGCCGAAGCCGAGCCCAGCGAGCAGTTTCTTGAAGACCATGGAAGTGCGTTCCCTTCATGTCAGCAGTGCTGAAAGCTTGCGGGTTCAGGCCGCCGCGCCGATAGGATCAGCCACACGGCGCAAACTATCACGTGTAACTGTACGGTTGCTGAGGAAGGGCTGGTCGTGGCGTTGATGCGGATAGGCGAACTGGCCGCCACAGCGGGTGTCAGTTCCAGGACGGTCGACTACTACACGCAGCTCGGTCTTCTCGCACCTGCCGAGCGCACGGCGAAGGGCTACCGGCTGTACGAGGCCCAGGCCGTCGGCCTGATCGGCGCGATTCAGACGTTGGAGCAGGCGGGTCTTCGCCTGGAATCCATCGCCGGCCAGCTGCGCAAGTCCACGGAGGACCTGCCCGGGATCGTCGATCGGCTCGGCCAGGACCTCCGCGCATTGCACCAGCTGGCGGACACCGAGAAGGCCACCGAGACGAACGCGGTCGTCGCCGCCTTGATCTCCCGCGCGCACGACCTGGTCACGGCTGCGACCGAGCTTCTCGGCGCGCTCCCCCAGATCTGAACCGCCGTGCGCGTAGTACTGGGGAGCCACGCCGGAGATGGCTCCGCAGAGTGACGCCCCGCGCGGGGGATGATCCGTAAGGTCGCCCGCATGACCAAGATCAAGCCGCGCGAAGCCGCTGTGACTACCGCTGTCGGGGTACTGGCGCTCATTCCGATCGCGATGATCGTCCTGTGTGTCGCCCGCGGCGTGTTCTATGGCCTCGTCGAACCAGGGCCGTATGACAACGCGTGGGGCGGCCCGACCCAGGGTGGCGCTTGGGCCGCCCATTTCCTGATCAGCATCCCGTTCATCGCGATCGGCGTTCTGGCGCTGCTCGGACTGGTGCGGCTTCGCCGCTCGTGGCTGCGCTGGCTGGGTGGCGAGCGTCGCCGGTGGTGGGTGCTGCCCGTGACCCTCGTGCTCTACGCGGGCGCCGCCGTGCTCGTCGTCGCCTGGCTGCACCAGGTGTAGGTCACCACGGAGCCGACGGGGAATGTCGGAGATATCCGCTACGGTCGCCGACTATGGAATTTCTCGACAACGCGGACGCTCCACATTACTCGGACGTACGCTCACCGCTACCCTCGGTGGACGCCGGTCCGGAGGCGGTCCTGGCCGCGTTGCAGGAAGTGGACTGGTCGGCGTTCACCCCGGCCCGGGATCTGCGGTCGCTGCGGGCCAGGCTCGCCGAGCTGGAGCAGAGGTCCGGCGTCACCGACGCTCACCGATTCGTGACCGAGCGACTCGTGACGTCCGGCGCGCTGCTGCGCCACCCGGACGGGCACCCGGCCGAGATCACCGGGTTCGCGCTGAGTCCCGATGGCCGTCACCTCGCCGTCGGCAGCTGGTGCGGCGACGACTACGAGACGGGCGGCATCCTGCAGATCTGGGAAGTGCCCACCGCGCGCTGCGTCAACACGCTCCACGGGATCGAGGGCGGGGTGGGCTGGCCCGATTACGGCCACATGATCCAGTGGTCGGCCGACGGGCAGCGGATCGCGTTCGCCTTCAACACCAACGTGGTGGGGTCGTGGGAGCCGTTCGGGCTGAGCACCGATCTGCTGGGCCACGCCAACGTCACCGACGGATACTCGCGTCCGCCCACGTTCGCCTTCGCGCCCGACGGTACGCGTGCCCACATCACGATGTGGTCCGGCCGCGCGGTGCCGGGCTGCATCGCGCCGTTGGCGGAGGGCCCGCTGTACTTCAACGACGATCTTGACAACCCGAACGTCGGCTTCCTGGCCGAAGAGCTTCCGGCGGCGGTCAGCGACCTGATGGGCGACGAGCAGCTGGGCCTCGAGCGGGCCTTCTGGTCCCGGGATGGCGCGCGTCTGCTCGGCTACGGGGACGGTCTCGTCTTCGCCGTCGACGTCGCGACTGGACGGATGTCGTGGTTCGCCGAGGCCGAGAGCCGCGGGGTGATCCCGGCGTGGAGCGCGGACGAACGTCTGGTCGCCTATCAGACCGACAGCCGCCTGGTGATCGCCGACGCGGCGACCGGGCGGCAGATCACCACTCTGCCCAACCACCCTGGCGCATCGGAACTCTCCTGGGGCAGCCGTGACGGGGTCGCTCAGCTGGCGGTGGTGGTGCCCGAGAACAACGACGCGGATGCCACGCCGAGAGTCCTCATCTACGACGAAAGCGGCACCGGTTACGGCGTAGCGGCGGCTCTGAAGGAGGTCTCCCGCGAAGAACTCGACGGCGCCACGTGGGCCTGGGCACCTGACGGGCGGCACGCGGCCGGCCTCACCGAGAACGGCCAGATCCAAATCTGGTCCCTTGGGCAGGCACCGGACCGGCTGTCGGTCGTCGAGTCTCCGGAAGATGCGTACGGACTGCTGTGGGGCGCGGACGGCGTACTCGTCGCCGTCGGCCCGAGCGCGCTGCGGTTCGTCCAGGCCGCTACCGGCGAGACGATCGGGGACTTCGCGTTCCTGCGAGCCCCCAGTGGATTGCGCCCCCTCGAGATCGACGGCGAGGACATCGGCGAGAACCTGCGGGACTCCGGGGAACTGACTGCCGACCCGACGTTCGCCCTCGACGACGGTACCTGGGCGGTCGCCTTCGAATCGGGACTCGTGATCGCGCCGTCCGATCGGCGCGACGCGCTCGACGGCGCCCTCGCCTGGACGGTGGAGCGGCGCTTCGCGTGGCCGATTCGGTGGGGTGAGCTGGTGATCGTGCCGGACGCGGCGACCGGCGCACAGCAGGTCGATTCACCGCTCACGAAGTATGCGGAGCAGTTTCAGGGCCAGAGCGGACTGGACACGGTCGCCGGGCAATGGCCGCCGCCCAACATCGCGACAGTGGACGACCTGTTTCAGTTCGCGCGCTCGGCGCGAGCGGCGCTGCACTCAGGCTGGGACTATCACGTCAGCGAGAATCTGCGCTGCGCGGCGCGGTTGCGGGCGCGACGGGGCGAGGCAGCCGAGGCGACGGAACTACTGGAGTCGATCCCGACGCAGGTCGACTACATCAGGGGATGCGCCGACGTCGCCATGATCCTCGCCGCCGCCGGGCAGGCCGACCAGGCGCGACAGATCTTCTCCTTTACGGAGCAGGAGGTCGAGGACGAACTCGACCGACACAACGTGGCGTTCGTGGCCTCCGCAGTCGGCGGCGCCTACGCAGCGCTGGGCGACACCGCCCGCGCCGATGCGTGGTTCGATCGGGCCCGCGCCGCCATCGAACCCGAGACGAACTCTGGCGAGCACCGCCTGTCCGTCGCGTGGGCGCTCATCGAATGCGGTCGCGTCGACGACGCGCGTGCCGTCTGGCAGGCCGCCGCCGAAACCCTCAGCACCTTCTACAGCGTGCCGTTCCTGGCCTACCTCGTTCGCACCGGACGCGAGGATCTCGCCCGGGAAGTCCTGACGTTCCGGGACCCCGCCGCGGACGAGTGGCAGGATCACAGCTGGTTCGACGGCTGGGAGGCCGTCGAATTGTTCGCCGGCTTCGGCCGCGCCGACCTGATTCACACCTGGGCAGAGATCTACGGTTCCCGTTACGCCTACGAAGAACTCGTGGAGCGGGCGGAGGCGAACGCGCGAACCGCAGGATCGCGGCCGACCGAGGCCGACCTCGACTCGCTCGCCGATGCGTACGCGACTCTGCAGAAGACTCCGCGGACCAGGCGCGAACGCCCGACCGAGCTGCTCATCCTCCAAGCAGCCCGGTGCGGCCACATCAGCGCGGTGCTGGACCTCCTCCCGGCGCTCCCGGCCGACGACTTCAACGGCCGCGCCGGCCACGCGTTCCACGCGCTCTGGCTGGTGACCACCGGCGCCGACGTCCCAACCTGGTGAGTCCGGCGAAGTGAGCCGGCGGCCGGGACGCCGTGTCCCGGCCGCCGATGCCGAGCTGACCGCGACCTCATGCCTGCAGGGTGAGGCGGCCGTGGTCCGAACGGCCGACCATTGGCGCAGCCGCTAAGGAGGGATCGCCGTGACCGCGTCGACGACGGAAACTTTGCCGATCGTATTGATTCACGGGCTCTGGATGACCGCCCGGAGCTGGGACCGCTGGGTGGAGCACTATCAGGCGAAGGGACACGAGGTCGTCGTGCCCACCTACCCGGGATTCGAGATCGAAGTCGAGGCTCTGCGGGAACACCCCGAGATCATCGCCGAGGCGTCGGTCCCCGCGACGCTCGACCATCTCATCGAGGTGGTCGAAGCCCTGGACCGGCCGCCGATCATCATGGGCCACTCGTTCGGTGGGACCTTCACCCAGCTCTTGGTCAATCGTGGGCTTGGCGCGGCCGCCGTCACGATCGACTCGGCTCCGCCCGAGGGCGTACGGGTGAACCCGCCGTCGCAGATCAAGTCGCTGTTCCCCATCCTGTCGAACCCGGCCAATCGGCACCGGGCGGTGGGCTTCACCAAGGAACAGTTCCACTACGCCTTCGCGAACACCAGTACCAGGGAAGAGTCTGACGCGGCCTACGACCGGCTGCACATCCCCGCGCCCGGAAGCTGGGTGTGGGCGTACGGCCTGATCGCCAACTGGAAGCCGGGCCACCAGGAGACGTGGGTCGACTACGACCTGGACGACCGCGCGCCCTTGCTGTTCATCAGCGGCGGCAAGGACCATCTGATGCCACCGTCGGTGATCCGTTCCAACGCGAAGAAGTACCGCGACTCCGACTCGCTGACCGAGCTCTACGAGTTCCCGGAGCGATCGCACTTCACCGGTGTCGAGCCCGGCTGGGAACAGGTGGCCGATTACGCGCTGGAGTGGGCGACCCGCCATGCGCGCGACACCGACAACCGACCGTAGCGATTGTCTGAAGCACGCGGACCAGGGACTTTCCCGGGTCCGAGGAGTGCGACGCTCGGTCAGGCTCCGAAGGGAAAGGCCCGCCTACCCTTCAGGAGGCTGCACCATGTCAGTGACCAGCACCGAAACGGCCATTCGCCCGTACCTGGTCGAGATCGCTCAGCAGGATCTGGACGATCTTCGGCAGCGGGTCAGGGCGACCCGCTGGCCGGATCGCGAGACCGTGCCGGACGTGACACAGGGCGTACAGCTCGCGACGATGCAGAAACTGGCCGCGTATTGGGCCGATGGCTACGACTACAGTCGGGTTCAGCGCCGGATCAACGCGTTTCCGCAGTTCATGACCGAGATCGACGGCCTGCCGATTCACTTCGTCCAGGTCCGGTCGAGCCACCCCAGCGCGCTGCCGATGATCCTCACGCACGGCTGGCCCGGGTCGATCGTCGAGATGCTCGACGTCATCGGCCCGCTGACCGACCCGCCGGCGTATGGAGGCGACGCCGCGGACGCCTTCGACGTGGTCGTCCCGTCCCTGCCCGGGTACGGGTTCTCCGGGAAACCGACCTCGCCCGGCTGGGATCCGCCGCACATCGCCCGGGCTTGGGTGACACTGATGAAGCGGCTGGGATACGACCGTTTCGTCGCGCAGGGCGGCGACTGGGGCGCGCAGATCACCGACGTCATGGGGCACGACGCCGCGCCGGAGTTGGTCGGCATCCACTCCAACATGCCTGGCACCGTGCCGTCGGAGCTGACCGAGCTGCTGCTGAGCGGAACGCCCACGCCCAACGGTTTGAGCGGCGACGAGCGGCGCGCCTACGAACAGCTGCTGGCCGTCTACGGCAAGGGCATCGCGTACGCGACCGAGATGAAGCTGCGCCCGCAGACCCTGTACGGCCTGGCGGACTCGCCGGTCGCGCTGGCGGCATGGATGCTCGACCACGACGCGCACAGCTACGACGACATCATGGCGGCCTTCAACGGCAGGCCGGTCGGCAACCTGACCCGGGACGAGGTGCTCGACAACGTCAGCTTGACCTGGCTGACCAACACCGGGATCTCGTCCGGCCGGCTCTACTGGGAGAACACCCTCGACTTCTTCGAGGTCAAGGGCGCGACCGTGCCTACCGCGGTGAGTGTGTTCCCACGTGAGCTGTACCAGGCGCCACGGAGCTGGGCCGAACGGGCCTATCCAGGACTGATCTACTTCCACGAGGTGGACGAGGGCAACCACTTCGCCGCCTGGCAGGAGCCAGAGTTGTTCGTCGACGAGGTCCGGGCCGGGTTCCGCCCCATGCGGGACCTCTGAAACGGTCGGGGGCGGTGCCGGACCAGCCCGGCACCGCCCCCGGTCCACGGCCGATCCCCCGCCTCACCCGGCACCGTCGCCGGAGCTGACGGGGCTGAGCCCGGCGCCATCAGGCAGGGCGCGGCTGTCGGTGAGCACTCGCCGCAGTTCCCGCCGCGAGGAGATGCCGAGCTTGACGTACACCTTGCGCAGATGCCACTCCACCGTTCGCGCACTGATGAACAGCTCGACACCGATTTCCAGATTGGACATTCCAGCTCGGGCCAGCCTGGCGATGACGGACTCCTGCGCGGTGAGCGAGTTGTCTGGTCCGTTGCGTCGTGGACGGACGCTTTCACCGGTCGCCCGGAGTTCCCGATTCGCCCGGTCGGTGAACCCGTCGAGTCCTGCTGTGCTGAACATGTCGACCGCAGTACGCAGCTGATCCCGCGCGTCCACCCGCCGTCCTTGCCGGCGCAGCCACTCGCCGTACAGCAGATGCGTCCGGGCCGACTCGGTACGCAGCGACGTGCGCGCGAGCCGGTCGAGTGCTTCCCGGAAGTACGATTCGGGATCGGACCCGGTCGGCGACACGCCCCGCGTCCGGGCCGCGATGCCCAATGCCCAGTCCGTCCCGGCCGCTTGGGCCAGGTCGCCGAGGCGGTCGAGCGCCTCCCGCAGGTCACCGGCCGCCCCGGTACGCGCCGCGGACTCGACGAGTTCCGCCAGTGCCCACTGGCCGGGCCCGAACTCGACGGTGTCCACCGCGATGCGGGCGGCGGCATTCGCTTCCTCGTACTGTCCACGTCCGTTCGACTGGACCGCCCAGGCCCACTGGACAGTGGCCGTGCCGAGACGGGAGCCGGGATCGTCCACCGGGCCGCTGGCCATTCCGTGGCGGACTCCGCCGTCGGGCCCTGCTCCGAAGAACGCGGCGTCGGCAACGTCTCGGAACGCCACGCCCCGGAACGCCACGCCCCGGAACGCGGCCAGGCAGGCCTGCGGTGCCGCCGACTCGATCCCGATCGCGCGGCTGATCTTGTCGAACTCGTCGATCAGTGCTGCTGCCTTGGCCAGCCGGCCGCGCAGTAGCTCCACCGGGATTCGCAGTTCAAGGGCGGACAGCAGGTCACCGAGCGCACCGGCCTGACGGGCCAAATGGGCCACGCGTCCGACGATCCGAATCAGCGCCTGATCGTCCCAGCTGTCCACAGCGGCGGCGACAGCCGGCCCGCCGAACCGGAGGACGGCCTCGAAGGACTCACCAGACCAGGCAGCCAACGCCTCCCGCAAGGCCGGCATCGCTTGCGCCGGTCCGCTGTCGTAGAGCGTTGCCAGCCCGACGAGAAGCCGATCGGTCGGGCGAGTCCCAGAGCGCAGTCGCGCCGACCGGAGCACCGTGCGGGCTGCCGCTCGAATCGGAGAGTCCGCCTCCGGTACGCCCGCCGCATGAGCGGCCCCGAACGCGTCGAGGTACGCCGCCCGGGCTGCCTCGGCACCCAGTCGCTCCATCCGTTGTGCCGCCCGGATCAGCGACGTGACGCCGTCGCCGGTACGCGAGGCGTACTCGAGTCTGGCCCGGAGCGCATCCTGACGAGCCGCCTGGCGCTCGTCGAGCAGACCGGGACGAGCGCGCGTCAGCAGTCGCCGAGCCGCGGCGAAGTCCCCAGCAGGGATCATCGCCTCCGCCGCCGCGAGCGTCCGCTCGACGCGCTTCGCCGGGTCGGACGTCAACGTCGCGGCCCGTTCCAGAAACGCGGCTGCGGCCGCCAGCCCGCCGCGAACCTGTGCGCGACTAGCCCAGCGAACCAGGTCGTCGGCCAGCTGATCATCGGTGCCGTGGGCAGCGCGGGCGCGGTGCCATGCACGGCGGTCCGGATCGGTGATCGGATCGATCACTTCGGCCAGTGCTCGATGGGCTGCCTGCCGTTCGCGACGGCTCGCCGACCGGTACGCGGCCGATCGTGCGAGCGGGTGCCCGAACCGCACCGTCGCCTCCACCTCGAGCAACCCGGCGTCGGCCGTGAGTGTGGCGGCTTTCGGCGGTAGCCCGAGGGTGCGGGCAGCGGCCCGGACGGCCATCGGGTCGCCGGTGGGTTCGGCGGCCGCGAGCACGAGGAGCCCACGGATCTCGGCTGGCAGCTTCCGGATCCGCTCCCGGAATGCCGTTTCGAGTTCGGCCGGCTCGGGGTGCGGGTGATCGTGGTCGTCGCCGGGAAGATAGGCGAACCCTCGGCTACGTGGCGGATGGAGCAGCGCCGACGGATTCCCGCGCGCCTCGGCGAGCAGCTGCTCGCGTACGCGTTGGTCCAGTGGCCCGGGGAGGACCGAGGCGAGTAGTTCCCGCGCCGACTCGTCCGGGAGGCCGTGCAGGCGGAGTTCGGGCAGGTCGCCGAACTCATCATCGCCCACCCGCCCAACGAAGGCACCCACCCGCCCGGCGAAGTCGCCCACGCACCCGGCGAAGTCATCCGCTCGCCCGGCGAAGTCGCCCGCACGCCCGGCGAAGTCATCCGCTCGCCCGGCGAAGCCGTCCCCGCACCCCGCGAAGTTGTCCACCCGCCCGGCGAGCACCAGCAGAGCGGCTTCGGTGTCCAGCCGACGGGCCGCGAAGGCCAGTGCCCGGGTCGACGGGAAGTCCAGCCACTGCGCATCGTCGACCAGGCAGACCGTGGGTTCGCTCGTCAGCAGGCCGTGGGTGCCCAAGGCGACGAGCATCGGATTCGGCGCCGGACCTGCCTCGAGGCCGAAAGCGATGCGGAGCGCGTCGGTTTGCGGAGCCGGCAGACTATCGATCCGGTCGAGCAGCGGTGCGCAGGCTCCGTGCAGGGCCGCGTACGCCAGGTGCCGCTCCACCGTTATGCCGTTGATGCGCACGAGGCGCAGGCCGGTGCACGCCGCCGCGGTGTAGTCCAGCAGCGCGGACTTGCCGATCCCCCGCAGGCCGCGTACGACGATTGCGCCGCCACGCCCGCAGCGAACTGCGTCCACCAGGCGATCTACGGTTTCGCACTCACGTTCTCGGCCGAACAGCCGGACGGCTGGCCGTCCCGTCTCCATGGCGCCTCCACGGAGGATGACTTCGCGGGACCCGCGACCTCAGATCGTCCGAGCGTAGCGTCCGGGGCGCCCCGGCAACCCTGGTTCGGACCAGGGACTATGACGGGCGCGAAGAACCTCGCGGCGGGGCGATCGTGGCCGCATGGAGTGGGGGCTGCCATCGAGTTCGTGGTTGTCGTGGCGGTCCGGCGCGGCCGATCTGCCCTCTGCCGCGCCGACCGAGTCGGAAGCCGAGCTGGTCGAGGTGCTCGCCCAGGCGTTGGCGGACTCGACGGTCTGCCGCCGTTGCGGGGCCTGCCTGGGGCGCCGCGTACGCCTGATACCGGGGTCACCGTCCGGTGTGACCCCGGATGCGTGGCGGCTGCTGATCGTCGCACGCTGCCGCGGCTGGCGCAGGCACCCTTACATCGCCGAGGTCGTCGCCGGACGGTGGGACCTCCGCTTCGGCCCGTTCTGCTGAAACGGCCTGTCACAACTGGCGGCTGAACATCTTCCGGTTGGCGAAGTTGTGGTAGCCCGCGCGCTGGAACGCCTTGAACATGCCGATGTTGCCCGCGTCGCAGTCGCCGCGGATCTCGTCGGCGCCGGCTTCGACCAGCAGCTGAGTGCCCCGGGCGACCACGCTGGTGGCGTACCCCTGGCCCCGGCCGGCCCGCGCGACGGCGACCAGGCCGATCACTGCCGAGTTGCTCGTCCGCGCGGGCAGGCTGATCGCCACGGGCTGGTCGCGCTCGTCGTAGCCGATCTCGAACCAGGCAGGCTCGTGATCCATTTCCTGCATCTCGGCGAGATTGCGTTCAGCCGCGCCGCGCAGGCCGTGTTCGGCGATCTCGGCCTGGAAGATCGAGTCCTTGGTGTCGGTGAAGGTGTCGGCGAGCAGGTCCACGAAGGGTTCCTCGCCCAGGTCGGTCAGCGAACGCCAGTGCAGGCGCTGGTCCTGGGCCGGCATCGGATCGTTCGCGGTCCACAGGAACCGGCAGCCGTCGCGGCTGATCGTGAAGCCGGTGGCCGCCAGCAGCTTCTCGCGCGACTCGGGATCCCGCTGGAACTGCGGGGCCTGCGCTGGAGCGTCCAGGACGTGCCCCTGCGACTGCGCGCCGAGCGAGCGGGCCAGGTCCGCGGCGTATGCCAGCAGCGCCTCCCCTGTCGCCAGATCGCCCGGTTCCAGCAGCACGAGGTCCATCGGCACCGTGCGACCGGGAATCGTCCACAGCACGACGTTGCCGATCAGCCGGCCGTCACGCTCGGCGACCACGCACCACTCTGGCCGAGTGCATCCGCTTTCCAGCAGACCGGCCAGGTACGCAGCGGTTACGGCGTTGCGCTCGTCGTCGTTCGGGAAGGTCGTCAGTGCGGGCAATTCGTCGCGCTGGGCGATGCGAACAGTGAGTTTCATGCAATCCCTCGGGTCTGTGCCGCTCGAATCCACGGTCGAGTTTCATCGTCATGGCTTCTGAGCAGGCGATCAACGGCGACGATGGTATCGCAGGCTTAACCTTCGGCTTATGGATCGCGGCTCGGGCTGCCTTGGGAGCTCCGATGGCCGAATGGCCGTAGGCACCGCTGAGCACCCTTCGCGCGTGGAGAATAGGCGCGTAACGGACTCAACAGAATCATCGGTTTAAGCCATCGAAGCAACGACAGCGGGGGGCTTCCGTGAAAGTGCTGTCGAAGGTGTTCGCGGTCAACCCTGCCGGAGTCAACTGGCCCCGGGCAGTGCTGTTCCTGGACGTCGCGCTGGTGCCGATGCTGGTCTTCTGGACGTTCGGCAACGAGCAGTACCTCTTCAGTGCTCTGTTCGGTGTGTTGTTCGCCTGGCTCGCCGACCCGGGCGGCAGTTACGGGCAACGCGTTCTGCGCATCGCCGTGTTCGCATTGATCGGCGCGGGCCTGACCGCGCTGGGGTTCGGACTCGGCAACGCGGCCTGGGGCTGGCTGGTACTCGCGGCTTTCCTGGTCACGCTGGTCGCCGGCCTCGCCATCGTGCTCGGGGCGCACCGCTTCGCGACAGGCCTGCTGCTCAATGTCTGGTTCATCATCACCCTCGGCATCGCGGTCGGCATCGATCAGCAATCCCACATCACCAGCCACACCTGGGCGCAGGTGCTCGCCTGGGTCGGCGGGTCGGCGCTGTGGATCGTGGTGACGTTCGCCGAGTGGCTGATCCGCGGGCGGTCGGACCGTCCCCAGCCGATCGCGGAACTGCCCGGTGACACCGCCCAGCGGAAGCTGACCCGGCCCATGATCATGTACGCGGTGATCCGCGCTGTCGTCATCGCCGTCACGGTCGCACTCGCGTTCGGGCTGAACCTCTCGCACGGCTATTGGATGCCGATCGCGGCCATCGTCACGCTGCAGCCCGGCCTGCAACAGACGACCCTCGTCGGCATGCAGCGTGTCGCCGGCGCGCTGATCGGCGCCATCGCGGCAGCGCTGCTGTTGTTGATTCCGAACAGCACACACGGCACCAACCATGTGATGGCCGTACGTGGACTCGAAATAGTCGCGCTCGTCCTGCTGATGCACGGGGTGGCCATCCGCTTCTGGAACTACGCGATCTACACCGCGGCCATCGCCGCAGGAGTGCTCGTCCTGATCGACCTTCCCTCACCCTCCGACTACGGCGCCGAGGGCTACCGGGTGCTGTGGACGCTGTGCGGCGTGGCGATCGGCGTCGTGGTCATGCTGCTCGCCGGCCTGGTGGCCAAACGCGGTGCCAAAGCGCCATCGCAAGCAGCTGAACCATCCTGAAGCGATAGGCGACCGTACCCACGAAAGAAGTGCGGGTTTCGCACGAATCACCGTGTTACCTTGCAGCGGTCACCGGTCCTTCGAAGGGGTACGCCATGTCGGCTCGTGCCGGTTCCGCAATCCTGCTCGGCACGGTGTTAGCCGTGAGCCAGCTTCTCGCGGCTCCGGCGTACGCGGCATCGCCGACGGTGACGATCAATCAGGCCCCGGCACAAAGCGATCCGACGGCCTCGGCTCCGATCAACTTCGCGGTCACGTTCAGCGAACCGGTCTCCGGCTTCGACGCCGCCGACATCGGCTTCACCGGTAGCACCGCCGGCGGCATCCTGGTCGCCACCGTCACCGGCAGCGCCGCCGCGTACACGGTCAGCGTCACCGGGATGACCACCGAAGGCGCCGTGGTCGCCGGAATCGCGGCGGGTGTCGCGACCAACGGCGGCGGCGAGCCGAACGAAGCGTCCACCAGCACCGACAACAGCGTGTCCTGGACACCCGACGGCACCGCGCCGACGGTGATCATCGATCAAGTGGCCAGTCAAACCGATCCGGCGTCGACCACCCCGATCGCGTACGCGGTCACGTTCAGCGAACCTGTCACCGGCTTCGACGCCGCCGACATCGGCTTCACCGGCAGCACCGCCGGTGGCACCCTCGCCGCAGCCGTCACCGGCAGCGCCGCCGCGTACACAGTGAAGGTCACCGGGATGACCACCGAAGGCACGGTGGTGGCGTCGATCGGCGCGGGTGCCGCGACCGATGCGGCAGGCAATCCGAGCACCGCCTCGACCAGCACGGACAACACTGTGGACTGGACGCCGGTCGCACCGACGGTGACGATCGACCAGGAACCGGATCAGACTGATCCGACGTCGCTGACGGCGATCGCGTTCGCGGTCACGTTCAGTGAACCGGTCATCGGCTTCGACGCCGCCGACATCAGTTTCGCCGGCAGCACCGTCGGCGGCACCCTGGTCGCCAATGTCGCCGGCAGCGGTGCCGCGTACACGGTGAACGTCACCGGGATGACCACGGACGGCACGGTGACCGCGGCGATTCCGGCCGGCGCGGCCAAGAGCGCGGCGGGGCTGGACAGCACCGCGTCCACGAGCACCGACAACACGGTGGCCTGGTCGCCGGTCGTGCCGCCGAGCCCGTCGCCGACTCCGACGGACAGCGTTCCGACCGCCGGCGCGACCACGAGTGGGTCAGGTGGATCCATGCCGGTGACCGGCGCGAGCCTCCGGCTGATCATCGGCGGTGCCCTGTTGTTGCTGCTCGTCGGTCTCGGCTTCGTATATGTCCTGCGTCGGCGGAGTCTGCTGGAGGGGTGATCGGCTCAGCCGATCTCCTTAAAGCCTGGGCTCCACGGCACGTTCAGCGAGTAGCGGCCGTCGTGAAGTCCTCATTCGTCGGTGCCGCAACAGGAAGCCGATGCTCGGCTTCCGGCCGTAGCCCGTCGAAGATCAGGTGCAGGTAGCGTCGCCACAGATCAGGCCGTGCGCCCGCGAGCGGGGCTGCGGCCTGTGCCGGAGCGCTGAGCAGGAGCACGACGTCGTGCCCGGTGACGTCCGACCGGAGGACGCCGGCTTTCCGGGCGCGGTCGGCCAGCGCTTCGGCTGCACCGGTCAGCCGGTCGCTGACGGCGCGGATGGCGGGATCCGCGCGGGAGGCCGTGGCCGCCTCGCAGAAGGAGCGGTCGTTGGCCTGGAACTCCGCGCCCGCGGTGACGAATTGAAATAGCGCGTCCAATGGGTCCGGATGCGAAAGCAGGGATTCGCCGGTCGCGGCGAGGGCCGCGAGCTTCTCGCAGAAGATCGCGGCTACCAGTTCTTCCTTGCTGGCGAAATGGTTGAAGACCGTCCCTTTGGCGACGCCGGCCCGGGCGGCGATCCGGGCGATCGAGACGTCGAGGCCATGCTCGGCCAGCTCTGCGGAAGCCGCGTCGATGACGAGGGTGCGATTGCGGGCGGCGTCTGCTCGGGGCACGGTCCCCAGCCTAGCGCAACTTGACCATCGGGTCATTTTATCGGTACGGTCACCAACATGACCGCACGGTCAACTTACTGCGATGAGCATGGGAGCGTGATCATGAAAGCCGTCGTCGCCCAGCAGTACGGACCGGCCGAGATTCTGACCGTCGAAGACATCCCCGTTCCGCAGCCCGGGCCCGGGCAGATCCAGGTCCGCGTGCATGCCGCCGCCCTCAACCCCGCCGACCTGCGAACCCTGAGTGGCGCGGTGCGCGATCTGATCTCCTTGACCTTCCCGCACGTACCCGGCAGCGACTTCGCCGGAACCGTCACCGAGGTCGGCCTAGGAGTAACCCGCTACTCCCCCGGCGACGAGGTCTTCGGCGTCGGACTGCCCCGCGCGACCGAGACGATGGCCGCGATGCTGTCCACGCCCCCGTCCCTGACGACGGGCGCCATGGCCGAGTACGCGGTGTTCGAGGCGGACACGCCGGCCATCACCCGACGCCCGGCGCACCTATCAGCCGAGGTCGCGGCCAGCCTGCCGATCTCCGGTCTGACGGCACTGTCCGTACTGGAGGCCGGCCGGTTCGAGGCAGGCGACCGGGTTCTGGTGACCGGAGCCGCGGGCGGGGTCGGCAGCACCGTCGTCCCGCTGCTCGCCGCCGCCCAGCTCCACGTGATCGCCACCGCGATACCCGAGGACGACGCCTATGTCCGTGGCCTGGGCGCGACCGAGGTCATCGACTACCGCGCGGTCGACACGATCGCCGAAACGCTGCGACGCCACCCCGACGGCGTCGATGCCCTGGTCAACCTGGCCCTGCCCGGTCCCGCTCTCGTTCCGGCGAGCGCCGTCATCCGCCCGGGCGGCCAATTGGTCAACGTCGCCTTCCCCAGTCCCGATCCATCCACATTCGACCGAGTCGATCTCTCGGTGCAGACCGTCTACAGCGCGGCACGGCCGGGCGCCTTGGACGAACTGGCAGCGAGATCCCTGCCCGACGTCATCAGCCGGCGGTACACGTTGGACGATGCGGCGCAGGCGTACGCCGATCTCGTCCACACCCACGTACGCGGAAAGCTCGTCGTCCTCCCGACTGACAGATTGCGCTGAGCCGATGTCAGGGCCGTAACAGGGTCGCGACAGCGCTCGGGCCAACCATTCTCGGCATGGAGAACACGCTGACCCCCACGGCCGCGGCGACAGCGGCCCGGCCGAACCGCATCGTCGAGCTGCTGCTGGCCGACCGCCACTCCGTCGCACTGTCGATCGCGCTGCACCTGGTGCCCGGCGCCCTGATCGTCGCCGCGTACCTGTTCATCGCCGAACCGCTCGTCAAGGCGATGGCGTATCCGATCTTCCTGGCTTGGGCGATCGCCCTGGTCATCGTCCTCGCGCCGGTCCTGTTCGGACTGTTGTGGCTCGGCCGCCGACGCAACGGCCGATACACGCTCCGGGGCGTGGTCGGCTACCTGGACAAGCCGATCCCACGCGGAAAGGTCACCGCGATGATCGCGGGTCTCATGGTGTGGATGACGGTGGTCTCGCTCGCCCTCGTGCCGCTGGACAACGTCGTCTACGAGACCTTCTTCACCTGGGTCCCGTTCGAAGGGGCCGGTGGCAGCGCCACCACCTACCTCGACGGATACTCGCACTCGATGCTGGTGGTCACCATGCTGGTGTGCCTGCCGCTGACCGGATTCACCCTGCCGCTGATCGAGGAGTTCTACTTCCGCGGCTTCCTGCTGCCCCGCATCGCCCATCTGCGCTGGGGAGCGCCGGTGCTCAACACGGTCCTGTTCTCGGTGTACCACTTCTGGGCGCCGTGGACCGTGCTGTCCAAGCTCATCTTCCTGTTCCCGGGGATCTGGCTGGTCTGGCGCAAGCACGACATCCGGCTCTCGATCGGCATGCACCCCGGTTCGGCCCTGCTCATGGCGACGGTCGGCACCGTCGCGATCGTCCTGGGCCTCGTCTGACACCGCCACGCAGGACGGGTGCGAAGGCCCACCTGGGCCTTCGCACCCGTTGATCACTTGACGGTGAACGCGCCGAGCACGGTCTGCTCGATCGTGTTGCCGTCTCGATCCGAGGCCTTGGCCTTGATGCTGACCGTGCCATTGGTCTCGCCGGCGCGCGGTGCGCGGTAGCTCGCCACGAACTCTCCGCCACCCTTGGCCGTCGCCTTCACCGGCTGCCAGGTGGTCCCGCCGTCAAAACTCAGCGACAGCTCCAGGCTCCCGATGGTCGCGCTTTCGATGCCCTGGTGGTACGCCGTGAGCCGCAGTTCGTGCTTGCCGCCGCCGGTGACCGAGCCGGTCACGTCGAGCCCGGCGTCGTAGCGCAGGAACAGCAGCGACTCGGATCGGCAGAGCACACCGATCCCCTGCGGGCACCAGGTTCCCTGCTGCTGGGCCGCCGCGGTGGGCGCTGACGAGGTGAAGCCCCACTTCGTCGTGGTGGCGCCGCCGTTGTTGGAACCGGTCAGCTCGTAACGCTTGGCCTCCTCGGGCAGGTCGTAGACCGCGCCCCAGATGAAGTCGCTGCCCTGAGTCAGTTCCTGGCCGTCTGCGTACATGTGCAGGTTCTCCGGCGCGAAGATGTACGCGCCGTTGACGATGTTCGGGCTCGCCCCGGTGACCAGGTGCAGGAGCGGATAGAAGGTGCTGCCCTGCCGGCAGAACGAGCACATGGTGACGGAGGTGTAGAAGTCTCCGCCGTCGAAGTCGCCCGGCCGGGCCTCGAAGACCTTGGCCGGCAGCTCCGGCGCGCCGGGCACCAGCGGCCCGGTTCCCCACTGCTGGGAACGGATCGGGCCCGCCTGGTCGACCACCTCGACGGTGAGACGGTTCGACAAGTCCCGCTGGAGCCGGACGAGGTCCGGTGCGACCGGGCCCTGATAGGTGGTGTAACGGACGCCCTCGGTGAGGCCGACCAGCACGACGCCGCCCGTCGCGTGCTCGTTCTTGCGGAAGGCCGAGTAGGTCATCGTGTCGGGTTCGGTGGACGATCCGGCCAGCGTCGTCTGGACCTCGGCGAGCTGCCGGTCGGTGAGCTTCGTGTGCAGCGACGCCGGGATCTGCCCTTCCTGGTAGAGGTGCAGGTTGTAGACGTACGGGCTGATCTGCGACGACCCGGTGACCTCGATCTTGACGGTCCCGGTACGCATCATCGCGAGCAACTGCTCCGCCTCGGTGTGGGTGACCGCGGCGTACGGGAGTTCGGGGCGACCCTGCGAAGGCTGGTTCCAGAAGGCCGGCAGGATCGGCAGGTACTCGCACACGGTGGTCGGCCACGGCCCGTTGCTGGCAACCGGGTCGACGAGTACGCCGACCGCACCGGCGGCCTTCGCGCGGTCGAGCGCCGGCGTGCCGATTTCGCAGATGCCGCCGAGCTTGTCGTCGTCGATCTGCAGCATCACGAGCTTGCCCCGGGCGTCGATCTTGGCCAGATCTTCTGCCCGGCCCAGGCCGCCGTCGACCAGTTCCAGGGTCTGCCGTCCGGTGAAGTGGGCGAAGGACTGGCTCACCCAGTAGTTGTTGCCGGCCTGGATCGCGGCCAGCGGCCGTTTGGTGGGCTTGACGACCTTCATGCCGACGTAAGGCTCGCCGAGGATCCAGTTCTGACCCAGGTGGAAGGTGCCCACCGTGATCGGGGCGCTGGGCACCGCCCAGTAGTTGGCGTGGCCGTACATGGTGAACACCATCGAGACCCCGCCGGCGCCGTTGGCGAAGCTGCGGTAGGTGAGCAGGGTGCCGTTGTAGGTCTCGTTCGGCCGGGGCGTCTCTACGATCAGCTGCTGAGCCACGTCGGCGTCCGTCGTGATGGTCAGGTTCTGGTCGACGGTGAACTCCGGCACCTCGAAGTTGAAGATCTGGTCGATGCCGGCGAGCCGGAAGGTCATCAGTCCGCCGCCCTCGTAGACGCCGGCCGGCACCCGGAACTTCGCCTCATAGCCCGTGCAGGGATCGATCGTCACGCAGCTCAGGCTCTGCAACGCGTACGGCGTTCCGATCGCCGACCCGCCGACCTGCGCGAGGCCTGGCTCGGCGAACACGCACATGGTCGCGGCGAGGCTGCCGCAGCTCTGCTGCTGCGCGCTGCTAGGTGCGGTGATGATCCAGGTGACGTCGAACTGTGGCTGGCCCGTGTCGGTCTGCGGTGTCATCGTCGAGGAGCGGTGGCCGGTCGGCCAGAGCCCCAGTACGCCGTGCTCCAGCTTCGGTGCGACGCCGCGTACCAGATAGTTCGTAAGGTCCCCAGCGGAGCCGGAGGCCACGACGGTGGCCCAGAACTGCGCGGCCTTGGCGGCGTCGACGCGGATGTCGACCGTGCCGGCCGCCTGGCTGGTCGCGACGACCGCGGCACCGGGCAGGACGGACGCGGCCTCGGTCAGCGCCGCGACGTCCAGCCCGGAGCCGAACTTGACCGTCACCGGCAGCGAGGTGTCGCCCGCCGCCGATCGCTTCGCCAGCCAGAGCACGTCGAACGCGTTGCGGTCGACGACACCGGCCTTGACCAGTCCGGCGGCGTCGGCCGGCAGTGCGATCACGCTGGTGACCGCCGAATCGGCGCCGAACTTGGCTTTGACGTCGATGGCGGGGATGGTCCCGTCGGCGCGCTGATGCGCCGTGGCGGTGACGGTGTAGCGGCCACTGGTCTGCTGCATCGTGACCTGGTCACCGGTGATCAGGGTGATCGTGTAGGTCGATGCCGTCAGGCCCGGCAACAACAGTCCGCCGTCGGTGGTCGCCGACGTGGTGGCAGTCGTGGTGGTCAGGTCCGTGGTGGCCGGGTCCGCGGTGGCGGCGGTTCCGGCGGTGACGGCGAGGAGGGCGGCCGCGGAGGCGACCATGAGTCTGCGATATGCCCGGATCACGGGGCGGCTCCTTGGCGTGAAGGTCGTCATGTCAGCCTCCGACCTTGGTCAGGGTCCAGTCCTGGGTGACGATGGCGTTCTTGACCACCGGCACCGTCGCGGTGGCGCTGGTGTAGGTGGCGGCGGTAGCGGTGAGCTCGGTCGGCCCGGTCGCGGAGCTGAACAGCCAGTAGAGGCCGTCGCCGAGGTTCGGATCGACCGGGGTGGTCACGGTGGTCGTCTTCTCCTGCGCGGCGGCGGTACGCGCGACGGTGGCGTACACCGAAGCACCGGTGGTGTCCTTGGCGAATCCGACGACGAGCCCGCCCTCGGTCACGACGCAGGCGTGTGTCCCGACGAAGACGTCGTCCAAGGCCCACCAGTTGCCGTTGCGGCCCTGGTAGTGGAACCGGACACGGACGCCGGTGCGATGCGCGGCCTGCGGCAGTGCGACGGTGACCCGGCCGAAGGTGTTGCCGGTGGTCTTCTGCCACACGTTCGTCCACGTCTTGCCGCCGTCGACGCTGACGTCCACGTCGGCCCGCTGGTTGCTCGATCCGTAGTACGCGGTGTCGAAGGCGATCACCGGACTGTCCTGAGCGGACAGGTCGTACGCCGGCGAGGTGAGGGTCGTGTCGAAGCGCTTGACCCCCGCGTACGCCGCGTCGGCGATGGCGAACCGGCCGCCTCCGTCGTTGGGCGCGGTGCGGTAGCCGGGGTTGTCGAAGCGCCATGCCGGTTGGCCGGAGGTCGTCCAGCCGTCCGTCGTGCCGCTGGTCCAGCCGGTGAAGTCCTCGCCGGTGCCGTTCCATCGGTAGCCCGGCGCGGTGCAGCTCGACTGGTCGGCGGTCAGCGACAGGTCGTAGGTGAGGTCGGCGTCGCCGAGCTGCACCGTGCGGTCGCTGGTGGCGTAGCCGTCATACTGCGGGAACACGTGCACCTGGTACGCCGTGGACGCGGGCAGGCGAACGCTGTAGCGGCCGGTGACGGGGTCGGTGAAGATCGGGCCTTCGGTGTACCCGTCGATCATCAGCTTGGCGTACAGCGGCCAGCCGTGGCCCGACCCGTCGGTGACCGTGCCGCTGACCGTCTTGTAGGGCAACGGCACCAGCTTGAGCGCGACGGTCGACGTCGCGTCCTGGGTGATCTGCACGGTGGCGCTGGGAACCTCGTAGCCGTACTTCTTCGCGCTGACGGTGTAGGTCCCGATCGGCAGGATCCCCGACGCGAAGGCACCGTCGGCCGTGGTGGTCAGCTGACGGGTGACCGGCCCGGCGACGGTGATCTGCGCCCCGGCGATCGGCGTACCCGCCGTGTCCGTGGCCGTTCCCGCGACCCGGCCGACCGGCCCGATCGGGGCCGACTTGAGCAGGGCCAACGCGTCGAGACGGCCTTGGCCGAACACGTTGTTGTCGGCGTCGGTGCCGCCGCACTGGCCGTCGGGGCTGTCGATCGCCGTCCCGTCGAGCAGGGCACGCGTCTCGTCGATGTCGCCGACCAGCCCACCGGCCGCCGACCACAGCAGCGCGATCGTTCCGGCCACGTGCGGGGTGGCCATCGACGTTCCGTCCCAGGCCTCGTAGCGGTCACCGGGCAGGCTGGACAGGATCGACGCCCCGGGAGCGGAGATGTCGGGCTTGATCGCGCCGTCCTGACCGGATCCCCGCGAGGAGAAGCTGGCGATCGCGTTGCTCGAGTCGTACGCGCCGACCGAGTAGTTGATCACCCGGCTGCCCGGTGAGCCGCTGGTCTGGCAGGCCGGGCCGGAGTTGCCGTTGGCGAAGATGCCGAAGATGCCCGAGGCGGTCCAGGCCAGGCTGATGTCCTCGAGGATCGGCTCGTCGCTCGGCGTGGTGGAGCCCCACGAGTTGTTGACGATGTTGGGCCGCTTGCTCGCGTCCGGGTTCTGCCCGTTGAGGTCGGTCGGCTCCAGCATCCACTGTCCGGACGCGATCAACGCGGTGTCGTCCGGGCAGCAGCCGTTGGCGGTGATCCACTTCGCCCCGGGGGCGACGCCGATCTGGTGCCCGGCGCCGTCGTCGCCGACCATCGTGCCCATCGTGTGGGTGCCGTGGCCGTGGTTGTCGCAGGGAACGGGACCACAGGTGCCGGCCGCGTCGAACCAGTTGTAGTTGTGGTCGAAGGTGCCGTCGCCGTTGTTGCCCC
Organism: Hamadaea sp. NPDC051192; assembly: GCF_040682475.1. Lineage (NCBI taxonomy): Bacteria > Bacillati > Actinomycetota > Actinomycetes > Micromonosporales > Micromonosporaceae > Hamadaea > Hamadaea sp. NPDC051192. The sequence continues at coordinate 29,553 of NZ_JBFBAZ010000022.1, read as the reverse complement.
GGTACTGACGGACCAGCGCGGGGTGGTCGAACTGCGTACCGGTGTCGATGCTGGCGATGGTGATGCCTTCACCGTGTACGCCGTACTGGGCCCACACTTCGTCGGCGCGGATGTTGGCCACGCCCCACTCGACGGCGCTCGCGGTGGCGGCGGCCACCGTCCCGGAGGCGGTGACCTTGGGCGGCTCGACCTTGAACGAAGGTGACACCGACGCCACTTCGGCCCGGGTGGCCAGCGCCTCGACGAGCGCGCGCTTGCCGCCGGTCACCTTGATCGCGTTGGTGGCCCAGAAGCTCTGGTATTCGACGCCGGCGGAGTCCAGCGTCCCGCGGACCGATTGCTGGCTGGCCGCCGCGGTCGCCTTCAACGCCGCGGCAACGGCTGTGCCGCGCACGTTCCAGTCCTTGATGGACGCTGCCTTCGACAGATCCGCCTTGGCTTCGAAGGCGACCCAGAAGTCGGCCTGGTCCTTCGAGTCCAGCTGTTTGCGCAGATCGGGCCGGATCTTGTCCTTGGGCGCTTTCGAGGGCTTCGAGGAGGTGGCGGTCGCGCCAGGGCTGGCCGTGGCGGGAGCGGTGATCGTCACCGCCAGGGCGGTCGCCAGCACAGCCAGCACGGCTGCGGCGGATCGCCGTCTCGGGGATAGGACGGACATGGAGGGGTGCCTCACCTTCCGGGGGTTGGGGGTGGTGATCGCCTACAGCGGCACGTACCGGTCGTGGGACGGGGCGCCTGGCTCGCCGCCCGGCCGGGTACGCGGCTGGTCGCCGTTCGCGGGCGCTGGGGTCGTACGCTCGCGTGCGCCGTCCTCAACGGGTGGCATCGCCTGGTTCTGGTCCTCGTCGTCGCGATCTGGCATGGTCAGCATCCTGATCAAGACCGCGGGCGATCGCGATACCTAGAGCTGGTGAAAGAACTCGGTGGCCCGGGTCAAACGTCCGGGAACCCGGGTGAATCAGTGGTCGCGTGTCCCGGGTTCGGCGACGACACCGGCCGCGATCGCCTTCGCCGTCAACGTCGTCCGCGACGTGGCGTCCAGCTTGCGCATGGCCGACTTCAGCTGGCTGGCCACGGTGTGATGGGAGCGGTGCAGCCGGCGGGCGATCTCCTGATTCGTGCGCCCCTCGGCGGCCAGCTCGACGACTTCGAGTTCCCGAGGGGACAAGTCCGAGCCGTAGCCTTTGCGGCCACCCCGCCACGTACGCGGCACCGGCTTTCCGTGTTCGCGCAGCGTACGCGCGACCCGGTCCACGTCTCCGCCGGCCGGCAGGGCTGCGAAGGAGGTCAGCACCTCGGAGAGCAGTTCCAGTCCCTGCTCCTCGGCGCCCGCCCGGATCAGGTTCAGCGCCTGGTGTTCCCGGGCCAGCGCGGCGTCATACGGCCGGGGCAGCGCGGCCCAGGCTTCGGCCGCCCGCGTGTACAGCTCAGCTGCGGCCGCGTGCTCGCCCTCAGCCTCGGCGAGCACGGCTCGGCACTCGACAGCGGCCGCCGACGGCGCGGGCATGTCCCGGCCCGCGAGCCCCGCTTCGAAGCTCGCGAGGAGGTCACGAGCCTCGCCCATTGCGCCTACGGCCGTCAGCGCGCGTACGCGTGCGGGAACGATCTCGGTCCCCCAGATCCAGATGCCTTTGTCGGCGATGACATCGCACGCCTCGGCGGAGGACTTCACCGCCTGGTCGGGGCGATCCTCCGCCAGCCTGATGCGGGTCAGCGCCGCCGACGCCTCCGCGAGGAACTCCCAGGCGTCGAAGCTGCGCACCGTGTCGACGACCCGTTCGAGTTCGCGGCCCGCCGCTGCCAGTCGGCCGGACGCCAGGTGCAGCAGCCCGCCGATCAGGGCCGGTTCCAGGCGGCTGATCGTCGGAACGCCTTCCTTGCCGGCCAGAGCCGCCGCGTACTCGGCGAGATCGGCCCAGTTCCCGGTCAGCCAGTCCAGGTGCAGTTGCGATCCCAGGATCAGATCTTCCAGCCTGCCCTGCTCGTACTCTTCCGCGAGCCGGCGGGCATCCGCGAGCCAGCGGCCCGCCTCGGCGTACCGGCCCCACCGCAGGGCCGCGTGGCCGACGTTGAGCCGCCCCACGGTGATGACCCGGCGGTCCCGGCCCGCTCCGGCCTCGCCGGGAATGCTCTCCGCTGCTGCCCAACCCCGCTGGTCCCCCAGCGTCAGCAGAACACCCGCCCGGCCCGCCTCGATCCGGAGCCGGTCCGAGGGCGGCAGTCCCACGCCGATCTCCGCGGCGCGGTCCAGCCACACGACATGCTCCGACACTGGTACGCGTCCACGGGGCAGGCCGAGCACCAACATGGCCATCGCAGCGGACACGTCTGTCCGGGCGAGATGCGGCAAGGCGCGCTCCATTTCGGAGCGTGCGCCGCCGTAGTCCTCCAGATCGTTGAGGATCCTGGCCAGCTGGAACCGCAGGTCCGCCTCGACGCTGGGCGCGAGCTGCGGCTGTTCGAGCGTCTGACGCAGTAACTCCGTCACGTCCCGCTGCCGCTTCGTGCCCGTGAGCGAGCCGAGCGGCAGCCGGTCGGCCAGCTCCGACAGCTCGTCGACTGGCACGTCGCCGTTGATCAGCAGGTCGTACAGCACCGTGCCGGCGGTCGCCTCGTCACCGGTCTGCACCGCGACCTCGACGGTGAGCCCGGCGTACTTGCGCCACCGTTGTCCGTCGCCGGCCTGGCGGAAGTGATTGGCCAGCTGCGCCAAGGGCGGTGGCGTCAACGCCTCCAGCGCGTCGCCGGCTCGCTCGTGCAGCGACCGCCGCTCCCGCTCGGGAATGGCGTCGTAGATCGCGCGACCCGCCAGCACGTGGCGGAACGACAGCCGATGCCGGTCGCGTTCCTGGAGCAGGCGATGCGCGGTGGCCTCGGCGATCCCGGCCTCGAACTCGTCGGGCGACAGCCGGCTGATCTGTCGCAGGTGCTGCTCGGCGACCGGCTCCGCGACCACGGCGGCGGCGCGCAGCACGGTCTGCGCCGCGGCGGTGAGCTGACCGGCGTGTTCGAGGACGGTGTCGCGTACCGTCGGCGGCACCACGATCTCCTCCAGCGGCAGCCGCTTCCAGACGCCCACGTGGCGGATGACGTCGCCCCGGCCCGCCATCAGCCGTACGCATTCCTCGACTGCGAGCGGGACACCGTCGGTGTGCACATGCAGATGCCGAGCGAACCCCTCCGACACGGCCTCACCGGCCAGCATGGACGACGCCAGCGCCGCGGTCTCGGCCTGACCCAGCGGTTCCAGCACCAGCCGCAGCCGCGAGCGATGCGGCCGCAGCAGCGCCGAGAGCCGCCGAAGCCAGGAGTCGTCGACGAGGTCCTCCGGCCGGTACGCCACGACGAGACTCAGCCCTGCGCCTTCCCGATTCGCCAGAAACAGCATGAACTCCCTGGTCGCATCGTCCGACCACTGGGCGTCGTCCACGACGAGCAGGGTGACGCCCAGCTTGTCGACCAGTTCGGCGAGCGCTCGCAGCACCCGATGGCGTGCGGCGGTGGCGTCCTCGGCCGGTTCGAGGGCGGGCGGCAACTCCCCGGCCCACTCCGGGAACAGGGGACGCAAGGCGCCCGCCAACGGGCTCAGCTCCAGTGGCGCGAGCGTACCGATGCCCAGGGCCAGGACCGCGTCCACGATCGGACCGAGTGTGCACGGCTCACGCAGTGGCGGGCAGGTCGCCGTGAGCGCGGTGAACGAACCGTCGGCGGCCGTCAGGAACTCCTCCAGCAGCCGTGTCTTGCCGAGTCCAGCCTCGCCCTCGACGAGCACCAACGCCGCCGGCGTGGCGACGACCTCGGCCAGCCGGGCCAGTTCCTCGTCGCGACCGACCAGCGCCGGCGGGGAAACCGCGGCAGCGCCGGACAGCATTTCGTTTGCCGCCGCTTCCCGGCCCATGTCCCGCCTCCAACCCGGACTCTCAACGATCTTGACGCAAGTCACGGCGTGAGTAAAGCGGGAGTGAACAGGTCCCGGCAGCCGGCCCGTCAGCCGGTCGCCGCGCCGGTACGGCGATATCTGCCCGGTGCGATGGCGTACAGGCGTTTGAACGCGTTGGCGAACGCGAATTCCGATGTGTATCCCACGCGACCGGCGATCGCGGTGAGCGGTGCGTCGGATCGCCGCAGCAGGTCGGCCGCAAGGGTCAGCCGCCACCAGGTGACGTAGGTCAGCGGGGCTTGGGCGGTCAGGCTCGTGAAGCGTCGCGAGAACGTGGCCCGCGAAAGGTTGGCCTGGTCGGCGAGGCTCTGGACCGTCCAGGCGCGGGCGGGATCGCGGTGGATCGCGTTCAGCGCGGCGCCGATCGCGGGATCGGCCAGTGCCGCGGCCCAGCCGGTGGGGTTCGCCGGGGCCGTGGACTGCGCGAACCAGGCCCGCAGGATGTAGAGCAGAAGCATGTCGAGCAGGGCGAGCACGGCCGTGTCGGCGCCGGGGCGCGGCCGGCTGACCTCGTTGCCGAGCAGGTCCACAGCGGTACGCAGTTCCGGGTGCTCGCCGAAGCGGGCCGGCAGGTGGATCACCGCCGGTAGGTCGCGCAGCAGCGGGTGGGCGTGGCGTGGGTCGAGCTGATAGCCGCCGCACAGGGTCACCGTCACCGGGCCGGTGTGCCCGACGAAGTCGGAGACGAACAGGTCGGCGTCCGCCAGCGGGTCGCACACCGGATCGGCCAATGGCGCCGACGGATCGGCCGCCAGACCGTACGCGTGCCCGTGCGGGAAGAACACCACGTCGCCGACGCCCAGCGGGACGGGGTCGCCGGTGGGTGGGATCAGCCAGCCGGAGCCTTGCAGGATGACCTGGAATCCCGCCGATCCGGGCGCTGCCGGAAAACGCTGCCCCCACGGGGCGTGCCAGGCGACCCGCGCCGAGCGGGGCCGCCCCGATCGCAAGATCGACACCACGTCGCTGAGCAGATCCATTCGGCGAAGCTAGCATGCGACGATCACGTATGAATCTCGGATTCTGAAGCATTCATCGTCGCACTCTCCTCTCCTAGGGTTGATGATCAGTCAGCTCGAACCGAAGGAGACAGCAGATGTCGCAGCGGATTCTGGTCACGGCGGCGGCCGGCCGGGTCGGACGACAGGTGACCGCTCAATTGGCCCAGCTCGGGGCCGAGGTTCACGCCTTGACCCGCCGTCCGGCCGATTTCCCGAGCGGCGTCGTGGCCGTACGCGGCGACCTGTCGGTGCCCGATTCGCTGCGCACGGCGATGGACGGCATGACGGCGGTGTTCCTGGTCTGGCCGTTCGCCTCCGCCGACGGGCTGGAGGAGGTGGTCGCGCTGATCGCCGAGCAGGCCCGTCGGGTGGTCTACCTGTCGTCCGTGGCGGTGCGTGACCACGAGCGGCAGGCTGAGCACCTGATCCGCCAGTACGGTCTGGAGTCGACGGTGCTTCGTCCGCACGCGTTCGCGGCGAACGCGCTGCGGTGGGCCGGGAAGATCCGTGCGGAGGGCGTCGTCGCCGAACCGTACGGCCAGGCAGCCATGGCACCGGTGCACGAGAAGGACATCGCCGCGGTCGCGGTGCGCTCACTGATCCAGGAAGGACCCGGCGGTGCGGTCTACGAGCTGACCGGGCCACAGTCGCTGACCCAAGCCGAACAGGTGAGCATCATCGGTGAGGTGACCGGCATACCGGTGCGCTGGCACGAGGAGTCCCCCGACGAAGCCCGGCTCCGGATGACGGCGCGCGGCTGGCCGCCCGCGGCGGTCGACGAGATCCTGCGCGCCCAGGCTGCGATGACGACCGGCCCGGCCCGGGTCACCTCCACCGTGGCGGAGGTGACCGGGACCCCCGCGCGCACGTTCCGCTCGTGGGTGGTCGAGCACGCGGATGCCTTTCGCACTCCGGCAAGCCTGTGACGGGCTGCCGGAATCAGGCTCGCTTTCGGCGTACCAAAAGCATGAGGCGGAAGATCGAATCACTTCTTGTCGGTGTGGTACGCCCCAAGCCGGGTGAGCAGGTCGATCAGCGTCTTCCGGTCGGCAGTGGACAGCGGAGCCAGGTACGCGTCCTGCGCGCCGCTGATGAGTTCGTCGAGCTGCCCGAGCTGCGTACGCCCGGCGGCGGTGATGGTGACGACGTTGCGACGCCGGTCGTCCGGGTCGGGCGCCCGGTGGACGAAGCCCCAGTCGGCCAGGTCGTTGACGGTCGCCACCATGTCGCTGCGGTCGATGCCGGTACGCCGGCCGAGGTCGGCCTGGCTCGCTGAGCCGTACTCCTGCAGCGTGGCGAGCAGGGCGTAGTGATAACGGCGTACGCCGGCCTGGCCGAGCGCCTGGTCCACGAGCCGGTTGGCCGCGAGCGCCGCCTGGTTCGTCAGCCTGCTCGCCAGCACCCGAAGCCGCTGCGCCGGTTGTCCTTCTCCGGTGTCCACCAGGGAAATCTAGCAAACCGTTGGCCAAACCCACGATCATGTGTATTGTTGGCCGCACCAACGTTGGTATGGCCAACGTTATCTCGCACAGAGGTGGAGTACTCACATGCTGGAGACACAGATCCGGGGCCGCGTGCTCAACCCCGGCGACGAGGGATTCGACGAAGCCAGCTCGGGCTTCCTGCTGACCGTCACCCACCGGCCGGCGGTGGTCGTGATCCCGGCAGACGCCGCCGACGTCGCCACCGCCGTCCGGTACGCGGTGGACACCGGACGCCCGATCGCCGTGCAGTCGACCGGGCACGGCAAATCCGTGCCCGCGGACGGGGCGGTCTTCATCGCCACCGGCGAGCTGCGGGAGCTGTCGATCGACCCGAGCGCGGGCACGGCCCGGATCGGCGCGGGACTGCGCTGGGGTGACGTGATCGCCGCGGCGGCCGAGCACGGGCTCGCCCCGCTCGTCGGATCTTCGCCGAACGTGGGCGTGATGGGGTTCCTGACCGGCGGCGGCCTGCCGCTGACCGCCCGGACGTTCGGGTTCGCCGCCGGCTACGTCCGCTCGCTCGACATCGTCACGGCCGACGGCGTCCTGCGTACGGCTTCGCCGACCGAGGAACCCGATCTGTTCTGGGCGGTACGCGGCGGCAAGAGCAACTTCGGCGTCGTCGTGGCCGCCGAGATCGACCTGTTCCCCGTACGCACCGTCTACGGTGGCGAACTCAGCTTCGCCGGAGAGGATCCCGCGTACGCGGCGCGAATCCTGCGCTCCTACCTGGATTGGGCTGGAGCGCAGCCGGACGAGATGACGTCCTCGGTGACCCTGCTGCGCTTCCCTGACGCGCCACAGTTCCCCGAGGAGGTCCGGGGCCGGTCGCTGGTGCAGATCCGGGTGGTCTACGCCGGAACCGAGGAGCAGGGCGCCCGGCTGATAAGCCCGCTGCGGGCGATCGGGCCGGAGATCGACACCTGCGCCGTCGTGCCGTACGAGGAGATCACCGAGATCTACCAGGACCCCAAGCATCCGGTCCGGGCGCACCTGCGCAGCGCGCTGCTGCGCGACCTGGATGACGAGGCGGTCGCCGAACTGGTCGCACTGATCGATCCAGCGGCCACCGGCGGCCCCTACCCGGGCGTCGAGCTGCGGCAGCTGGGCGGCGCACTGGACCGGGAGCCCCGGCGCGCGCACGCCGTCAGTACGCAGGGCGCGGCGTTCCACCTGTGGCTGCGAATGCCGGCGCCGCCCGAGCGGGCCGACGCCGTCCGCCAGGTCACCGACGAGGTGCTGGAGCGCCTCCGGCCGTGGGACACCGGTGCCAAGCTTCCCGGATTCCTCTTCGACCACGACTCGACTCCCGAGCGGGTACGCCGCGCGTACACCGTGGCGAACTACGACCGGCTGGCCGAGCTGAAGGCGAAGTACGACCCGAACCAGATCTTCCGCATCAACCACGCCATCCAGCCGAGATGAGTGATCCAGCCGAGATGAGCGGCCAGTCGCCCAGTGTTCAGGGCCGGAGCCCTGGCCTGGGCGACCTACTCGACCGAGATGACCGATTCACGGGCCGACGAGCCCGGAATCCGGCGAAATGAACCTAGGCTGGAACAGTGCCCGAGATAAGCGGGAAGAGCTACCGCCGGCGGCTGATCACCGCCGCGGTGGTCGTCGCGCTGATCGCCGTGGCCGCCTTCCCCCTCGCTTCACAATCGGAGCGAAGCGGGATATACCTCGTATTCTCGTGGCTGGCCGTCGTGCCCACGCTCTACGGCCTACGGCACAGCCCGGCCAACCTCCGCACCCAATGGTGGTTGATCTTCGCCGCGATCATGCTTAGCGCCGTCAACAACACGTTGCACCTCTGGCTGCCCAACCGGGGCGTCGTCGATGTGGTGGCCAGCATGCTGCTCCTCACCGCCGCAGCCGGGCTGGTCATCAAACGCGGGGGCAACGACTACAGCGGCCTGATCGACGCCAGCCTGGCCGCCATCTCGCTGGGCGGCCTGCTGTGGGTCGTCGTGCTGCAACCGCGGATGGACGCCAACGGGCTGACCTCGAACGAGGCGATCGCCCTCGGCGTGATCGTGCTCGTGCTGTGCGGGACCTGGGGTGCGCTCATCCGGCTGGTCGAGACCGACCAGGAGCGTACGCGTGCGCTGCGCCTGTTCCTGGCGGCGCTGACCTTCAACCTCGCCGGATTCGTCCTGACCGGCTGGGGTGGCGCGCCGGCCCGGGTCGTCGGGGTGATGTCGTTCATGATCGCCTACATCGCGCTGTCCGTGGTCGGATTCGACCCCTCGATGCGCCGGCTCGCCCGGCCCGGCCCGCCCCGGGACGAACGCCTGAGTTCGCTGCGCCTGGTGTTGCTGGGCCTGGCGCTCAGCATCCCGGCGATCGTCAACGGCTTCCTGCTCCTGACGGGGGCACAGGTCGACGCGACAGTCAGCGTCCTCGTCGGCGTCGTCATGGTGCCGCTGGTCATGCTGCGCATCGGCCTGCTGGCCAAGAGCCGGGATCGGCTGGCGGAGGCGTTGGCCGTGGAGGCTGATCATGATCCGCTGACCGGTCTGCTCAACCGGCGGGCGTTCACCGAGGCGCTCGACCGGGAACTCGCGTCACCCCGTGACTGCACGCTGATCTTCTGCGATCTCGACGACTTCAAGGAGGTCAACGACCGGTACGGGCACGCCGCCGGGGACCGCGTGCTCGTCGAGATCGCCGGTCGGCTCCGCCGCAGCGTACGCGCCGGCGACCACGTCGGCCGGTTCGGCGGCGACGAGTTCCTCGCACTGCTGAGCGACTGCGGCGCCGACCGCGCGGGCGCCCTGGTCGAGCGCGTGCGGTCGGCTCTCGCCCGCCCGTTCGAGGAGTCCCCGGACGGCGTGGCCGTCGGCGCCAGCCTCGGCGCGGTCGTCAGCGAGGCGGCCACCCGGGACGGGACCGAGATCGACGACCTGATCCGGGTCGCCGACGAGGCGATGTACGCGCAGAAGCAGATCGTCGCGATCGACGGCGCCACCGGGCGTGGCTCGACCGTCCCACCCAGGTCGCTGTCCCATCGCGGCCCCAAGGCGCTGCGACCGGAACCGGACGGCGACCGCCGCAATACGTGAAAGGCGCTGTCAGCAGGAGCTGTCGCGGCTCCCGGAAGGCGCTACGCCTTCGCCGTGTAGACGTTCAAGCAGGGGCGCGAGGGTATTGCGCTCGTCGTCGGTGAGCCGATGCAGGAGCATGTTGCGTTCGGCCACGGCCTGGGCGATCCGGCTTCGGAGCGCGACACCCTCCTCGGTGAGCGCGAGGAGTTTGTAGCGGCGGTCCTCGCCAGGCACCCGGGTGATGAGACCGCGCTCCTCGAGTTGATCGGCCAGGCTCGTGATGTAGGACCGGTCACAGCGCAGCTGCTCGGCCAGATCGCGCATGGGCGCCGGCTTGGTCAGCAGGACGATGGCGCGCGCGAGTGACACGGGCAGGCCCAGTTCGCCGACGGTCGCGGCGAAGTCGGCTTTGGCCTGCTCTACGACGCCGACCAGCAGTTCGGCCAGGCGGTTCGCCTCGGCGAGTCGCGCGTCCTGATCTGTCATGCGCCCCACACTACTACACCAACTCAATAGTTGACACACTCACGTATCGCGCTACGGTAGTACGTGACTCGCTCAACTATTGGCAGCGGTCGCCGACCGCCCATTGGGAGTAATCATGGCCTTCACCGAGGAAGAGATCGCCTACCTGCGGTCCCAACCGCTGGCTCGCATCGCCACCGTCGCCGACGACGGTCAGCCCGACGTCGTCCCGGTCGGCTTCGAGTTCGACGGTGCGCACTTCTACATCGGCGGCTTCGACCCCGCCAAGACCCGCCGCACCAAGAACGTGCGCGCCGGCAACACCAAGATCGCGCTCGTCGTCGACGACCTGGCCTCCGTACGCCCGTGGTCGCCGCGCTACATCCGCGTCTACGGCACCGCCGAGATCGTCGAACGCCAGACCCGATTCGGAACCGCACCCATTCTGAAGATCACCCCAGAAGTCTCCTGGAGCATGAACCTCGGCGGCCAATGGCACCGCGACAGCGGCGGGATCACTCCACACAAGACCATCCACCGATCCACCCCGTCCGCGGCAACCGGAGGAAGCGATGACTGACCGGCGACACGTACTCGTGGTGGGCGCCACCGGCTCACTCGGCGGCCAGGTCGTCGACCAGTTGCTAGCCCGTGGCAAGCAGGTCCGGGCACTGGTCCGGCCGGGTTCTGACGCCGGCCGCCTGGAAACCCTGGGCGTCGAGATCGCCCGTGGCGACATGCTCGACCCCGCATCGCTGGACCGGGCCATGACCGACGCCGACGCCGTCGTCACCACCGCGGCCGGGTACACCCGGCGCATCAAGAACGCCACTGAGATCGACACCGTCGGCAACGCCAACCTCGCCGAGGCCGCCGCTCGGACCGGCGTACGCCGATTCGTGCTCACCAGCATCCTCACCAGCGACCAGACACCGGGCGTGCCGCACTTCTGGCACAAGAAACTGGCCGAGGACAGGCTCGAACAGCTCGCCGTACCGTTCGTCGCCCTGCGACCAGGCGCGTTCCTCGACCAGGTGACCCAGTTCGGCGGCGACCCGTTCGCCAAGGGCCGCCTGATGTGGCTCGGCGATGCGCGCGTACCGCTGACCTTCGTGCTGACCGCGGACCTCGCCCGATATCTCGCCGCCGCGGTCGACGCGGCCGGCGTCGACGGCCAGCGCATCGACATCGGCTGGGACCGGCCCGCCAGCATGACCGACCTCGCCCAGCTCGCCACCCGGCTGCTCGGAAAGCAGATCCGGGTGCGATCCATCCCCACCGGGCTCATCCACGCCATGGGGACCGTCTTCGGCCCGTTCGTTCCGATGGTCAAGGACATGAGCGCGATGGTCGACTGGTTCGGCACCGGACGGTACGTCGCCGACACGACCCGCCAGGCCGAAGTCTTCGGCGCCGTACCCACGGCCGAAGACGCCGTCGCCCGGTTCGCCCGCCGACTCGGCCACCCCGTGCGCTGACCGGCCGGCCCGGCATCGCATACCGATGCCTCGCAAGCTGAACCGTGATCGGACGCCGGCCGCTCGCGTCACGACGTCATGGGCACATCACCGCGGACGCCGACCTGGCAAAGCGGCTCGCCCGCGAGCATGACCGAGTGGATCGTGCGGTAACCGTCCCGGGGTTCCCGGCTGATCAGGAAGGTCGGATGGTTGTCGCCGACCGGGGTGAGGCCGGGCAACTCCTTCTCGATCAGCGTGTTCCAGCCGACGAGGTCCTGAAAGGACGGTTCGATCACCGGGTACTCGGCGTGATGCCGGCGCAGCCAGCTCGCCGCCTGCGACGAACACGATCCCCAGTACTCGCCCTCGAAGGAGTGGTGCGCCCGGGCGTACCCGCCGACGACCGGGCTGAAGTAGGCGTACTCATAGGGATAGATTCGAGCGGCGGCCACCACGACCTCGGCCTGGCCGACGATCGCGAGTCCGACGAGCGTGGCCGCCAGGACCCGCCGGCCGGACCCGGCAGCGGCCCGGACCGCCGCGAGCAGTACGCCGGTGGCGATGAGGATCAGGCCCGGGACGAGGTAGAGGAACTGGCGCAACGAGTTGTAAAGCGTCGGGCGCAAGGCGATCAGCAAGATCAACGGCACCGCCACGTACGCCGCGAGCACCAGGTAGCGCCCGTCGGACGGACCGCGCCGCCACCACAACGCGCCCGCCGACGCCAGTACGAGCAGCACCACTGGCAACGGCGAGCCGACGACCAGCCACACGGGGGCGTAGTGCCACGGCGCCTGCGGAGCCGGGACCATCGCGCCCAGGTAGAGAATCTCGTGATTCCACTGGTACTTGGACATCGCCGCGACCGCGTCCATCGCCCCGGCGATGGGCCGCACGAGCACGTAAGGCCAGGTGAGCGACATGGCCAGGTAGCACGTCGACACGATCAGCAGCAGCGAACCGACCTGCTTCGACAGTTCCGCCCGGATCGCGGCCGCCCCGGCGGGCCGGCGTCGGAGCCAGAACGCGGCGATCAGCACCGCCAGGACCACGAACCAGGCGAGCGCGTTGACGCGGATCGCCGCGGCGAACCCGATCGCCGCGCCGAGGGTGGCGTCCTGCAGCAGCTCGAACCGCCGCTGGTCCTGCTGCCATCGGCGGATCGTCCGCAGGACCAGCCACAGCACGACGGTCATCGCGACCGTGAACGGGATGTCCTTGGAGTTGTTGAAGATCGAGCCGGTGTAGCGCGGATACAGGGCCAGCCCGGCTGCCGCCACGAAAGCACCCCACGGTCCGGCGACCTCCCGGCCGCACAACGCGATCGCCAGGACGCCCAGCAACCCGGTCACGCCGCCGAGCACCGATCGGGTCTGCCACTGCTCGCCGGTCAGCTTCTGGGCCGCCGCGATGATCAGCTCGTACGCCGGCCCGTGCTGGGGCATGTACAGCTCCGGCGCCATCTCCAGGAACGACCGGTCCTTGCCGCCGCTGAGATAGAAGGCCAGTGTCCGCCGGCCGTAGTCGTCCTGCATCCACTCGTCGAAGGCTCTGCCGTGCACCGCGTACTGCGTCACCACGAACACGGTCAGCAGCGTGAACAGCAGCGCCAATAACACATATGGCAGCTGGGCATACCGCCTGGCAGCCATCCCCGTCGATGTCGTCACCTTCACTGTCTACGGTAGAAGGTGGCGCCCGGGAAGCTCTGTCTCAATTCCTAGAACATTCCGAGGCAACGTCGAGGAAATCTGCGTCATCGATTCGACGCCGACCAGCACCAGCCTCATCCAATTGACAATCTTGACTACCTTCAGCAGAATGGCCGACAATCCGTTTCTGCCGCCGACCGGGTAGGCGGCCGTCTCTCCGCTGGAGGCGGTCCCATGCCCATTGCCCGGAACGCCCGCAGACTTGCGGCCCTCCTGATGCTGGTGTCCGCTTCGGTGGTGACCTTCGCATCGCCCTCGGCCGCCGCGGTGACGACGCCACCCATGGGATGGGCGTCGTGGAACACCTTCGCCGCGCAGATCAACTACAACGTCATCAAGGCGCAGACCGACGCGCTCGTGGCCAGTGGACTCAAAGACGCCGGATACCAGTACGTCAACATCGACGAAGGCTGGTGGCAGGGCACCCGGGACGCGGCCGGCAACATCACCGTCGACACCGCCGAATGGCCCGGCGGGATGAAGGCCATCGCCGACTACATCCACAGCAAGGGCCTCAAGGCCGGGATCTACACCGACGCCGGTCGTGACGGCTGCGGCTACTACTACCCGACCGGACGCCCGGCCGCGCCCGGCTCCGGCAGCGAAGGCCACTACGACCAGGACTTCCTGCTGTTCTCCCAATGGGGGTTCGACTTCGTCAAGGTCGACTGGTGCGGCGGGGACGCCGAGGGCCTGGACGCTCGCACCGCGTACCAGGCGATCAGCGACGCCATCGGGCGGGCGACCGCACAGACCGGCCGGCCGATGACGCTGTCGGTCTGCAACTGGGGCAAGCAGAGCCCGTGGAGCTGGGCGCCGAGCCTGTCGGCAATGTGGCGGACCAGCACCGACATCATCTACTTCGGCGAGAACGCGTCGATGGACCGTGTCCTGGCCAACTTCGACTCCGCCCAGCATCCGGCGGCGCAGAGTCCCGGCCACTACAACGATCCGGACATGTTGATCGTCGGGATGCCCGCGTTCACCGCCGCGCAGAACCGCACTCACCTGAGCCTGTGGGCGATCTCCGGCGCTCCCCTGCTGGCCGGCAACAACCTGGCGACCATGAGCACCACGACGCGGGACATCCTGGCCAATCGTGAGGTGATCGCCATCGACCAGGATCCGCTGGGCAGGCAGGGCACCAAGGTCGCCGAGGCCGCGGCCGGCCTCCAGGTCTACAGCAAGGTTCTCACCGGCAGCGGCCGCCGGGCGGTCGTCCTGCTCAACCGGAACTCCACCGCCGCACCGATCACGCTCCGCTTCGCCGACCTCGGCCTGGCCGCCACGGCGTCGGTCCGCAACGTCTGGGCCGCCACCGACCTGGGCAGCCAGAACACCAGTTACACCGCGACCGTGCCGGCCCGGGAGGCGGTGCTGCTTACCGTCGCGGGGACTGAGGCTCCGTCCACCACCGGCCGAGTCGTCGGACGGCAGTCCGGCCGCTGCGCCGACATCAACAACTTCGCCACCGCCAACGGGACACAGGCCCAGCTGTGGGACTGCACGGGCGGCAGCAACCAGAGCTGGACCTACACTCCGGCCCGTCAGTTCACCGTCTACGGCGCCAAGTGCCTCGACGCGTACGGGCAGGGCACCGTCAACGGCACGAAAGTCGTGATCTGGGACTGCAACGGCCAGGCCAACCAGCAGTGGACGGTCAACTCCGACGGCACGATCCGCGGCGTCCAGTCAGGACTGTGCCTCGACGCCTCCGGCGCGGCCGTGGCCAACGGCACGAAACTCATCCTGTGGAGCTGTGCCGCGACGGACAACCAACGCTGGACGTTCCCCTGACGCGTATCCCGCGTGCTGATCCATGCCGGCCGCCGCCGCGTGAATGGTGAGATGCGCCGGCCCGCAGACTGAAACGCGGGTTCGGCCGTCATGTAGGGGAGACGGCCGAACCCGCGTGGCATCGACGGGAAGTCAGACGCGCGTGAACACGCCGTCGACGACGTCCACCGCCACCACGGTCGGCGTCTTCACCGCCTCGGTCCGCAGCTCGGCCATGGTGTCGACACCGGCGAGGAACTCGGCGCCCTCGTCCTCCATCGCGTTGAGCTTGATGCCGCCCGCCGCGTCGACGGTGCCGAACAGGTCGCCGCTGTGTCCGATCGAATAGACGTCCGGCGCGTAGTCGAAGCGGCCCTGGCGGTCCAGCGCCACGATCACCTTGCCGAGGCTGCGCAGGCCGTCGACCGCCGTGTCGGCGTCCGCGCCCCGGTCGATGATGACGGCGAAGGTGACCTTGCTCAGCCCGGCGACCCGGCCCCACGACTCCTCGACCGCGACCGTGACATCGACGGTACGCCACAACGCGTCCGCGGCGTCGAAGGCGACCTCGACACCTTTGGGCGCGTCGTCGGGATGGGCGTAGCCCCGGCCCGGGTTCACCGCGACGACGGAGCCGATGACTACCCCGTTCTTGTTCCCGGCCGTCGCCAGGCTTCCGTTGACCGAGAACTGCCGGGACGGCAACATCTCGGCGAAGGACGACTCGAGCCAGACCGCGTCCTGCGCTCCGCTGCGTGCCTGCAGGTGGGCGAACAGATAGTCGGCGTCCGATCGGGTCTGGCCGGGCTGCGCCGCCCAGAAGGCCGCCGCGCCGATTGCCGCTACGACCGCGGCGATACCAAGGATCTTCCTCATGGCATGCTCCCGATCAGTAGTTGTTGTTGATGTGCTCGGCGTCGTGGGCCGAGTAGTTGTTGAGCGGCTTCGGATAGCCCTGCTGCATGCATGACTTCGACGTGCGGTGGGCGAGACCGAGGGTGTGGCCGATCTCGTGACAGGCCAGGCCACGCTCGTTCGTGAGGGACGTGTTGTCGACGAAGTAGTTGTTGTAGCGCACCGTGTGCTGCTCGCACTCATCGGCCGAGTTGGTGTCGTCACAGGTAGCGAGGCCGACGACGCCGCCATTGGTGGACGAGCGGTACCAGTCGTGTCCGCAGAAGTCCACGTAGTACCGGTCCCGGACCACCACGTCGGTCAGGCCGTCCAAGCTGGGATCGGTCGTGGTGTTGATGTCCGTGGGATCGACGTTGTTGGTCCGCGCCCAGGACGTGGCATTGACCATGGCCGTGCTCAGATCCACATTGTGGAAACTGTGCGTGGCGTTGTCGGCCTTGTTGAGGTCGTTGCAGCCCGTGGCGCCGGTCGCTCCCGAAAAGTTGGCCGCGGCCGGTGACACCGGCCCCAACGAGCCAACGGCGACCGCCACTGCCGCGATCACGGCCGCGCGGCGGCTAACGTGCCCGAAGAACAAAGGATCCCCCTGTCGCTGGCGGAACCTGGCCGAGGGCATGCGCCATCGGGCCGCCCGATGCCGGACGGCCCGATGGATCGACTGCCTCCCCAGGAAAACGATCGCCGGTGATGCTAGGGGAAACGGGCGCATTATTCGAAGAGCTTCAGTTGAACAGCGCGCAATAAGAGTTCTTGGCATCGATCCGGTCGGGCAGACCGAAGAGCGGGAACAGCCCGGTCACCCGCTGCCCCCTCGGTCCGCGATTCCGGCCCGAGGAATACCTCCGCCACCCTCCCGAACGTACCGCCACCCTCCGCAGGACGCCGCTGCCCCGGCCGGATGCGAAGGGGTACTTCTGGTAGAACGTGAAGATCACCAAGCTCGGCCGGCTGAGCACGGCTGAAGGGAGCCCAGATGAGAGTCGCCCTGCACACCAAGGTCCGGTCCGATCGGATCGCGGAGTACGACGCCGCCCACCGGGAGGTTCCACCGGAGCTGGTGGCGGCGATCCGGGACAGTGGCGCCCGCGAGTGGACGATCTGGCGCA
Organism: Hamadaea sp. NPDC051192; assembly: GCF_040682475.1. Taxonomy (NCBI): domain Bacteria; kingdom Bacillati; phylum Actinomycetota; class Actinomycetes; order Micromonosporales; family Micromonosporaceae; genus Hamadaea; species Hamadaea sp. NPDC051192. The sequence goes on along the minus strand of NZ_JBFBAZ010000022.1, from coordinate 12,650 downwards.
GCGGAACCGACCTGTTCCACCTGATCGAGGTCGACGACTACGCGGCGATGATCGACCGGCTGGCCGCGCTGCCGGTCAACATCGCCTGGCAGGCCCGGATGGCCGAGCTGCTCGATGTGGCGCACGACTACTCGTCGGACGCCGCCGAGGCGGCGCTGCCGGTCGTCTGGCAGCTCTGACATCCAGCTCCACCGGCGACACCCGTTATCCCGCGGCCACGGTACGCAGCCGCTCGAGTTCCGCATCAGTGCCGATGGCGGCCCGCGCGGCGGGATGGTCGACGTAGTGGCGGATCGCGTACGCCAGGAACGCCGGCTCGACGTCGACGGACAACGGGACCTGATAGCGGGTGTAGCGCACCGGACCGGCGACGTAGAGCCAGATCTGGCGGGCCCGCTTGGCCGGCGGCAGTGGGCCGCCCGGCGCCAGCAGGGTCCAGGGGATCGTCGATTGGCTCCGCAACCGCTGGATCAGTACGCCGTCCGGGCCCAGCTCGACCCGAGGCCGAGTAGGAACGGCAAGGCGACGCCGATGACGACCAGCGCTGCCACCAGCGTCGCCGCGACCAGGAACAGGGGCAGCGGGTCGGTGTTCAGCCGCAGCACGTACTCGTTCGGCACACGCCTGGCCGGCACCATTCCGCCGGCGAAGTAGAGCAGCAGAATCGACCACAGGCCGAAGAGAATCGGGTTCGACCTCGCCACGAACCGGCCGTCCTGGACGGGGAACGCCCTGGGCAGCCGGTACCGCCGGGTAAGCAGCCAATAGCCGCCGAACGGAAGCACTGCGGCGGTGATCATCCCCACGGCGTACAAACCGATTCCGAGAGCCAGGGAGTCGAGACTCCAGGTGAGCGGCTGCCACCAGAAGGCGACCACGATCCGGAGGGCGAACGCCAGCAGCCCCAGGCTGACGGCGGCAAGGCGGAGCCTGTCGCGCGACATGCTCGCAGTGTAGGGAGCGGGGCCTTCAGGGAACGGCGTCGTAATCCGCCCGGGCGGCGAGCACGTCGTCCATATGGGTCTCGGCCCAGATCTTGACCGCGCGCACCACCGGCATCAGGCTCTCCCCCAATGCCGACAGCTCGTAGTCGACGCGGACCGGCACGGCGGCGGTCACCGTCCGAGTCAGCAGGCCGTCGCGTTCGAGTGAGCGCAGGCTCTGGGTCAGCATCTTCTGGCTGACCCCGGCGATCTGCCGGGACAGGTCGCTGTATCGCATCGGCCCGTCGGCCAGCGCGGCGAGGATCAGGCAGACCCACTTGTCGCTCAGCGAGTCGAGCAGCTGCCGGGTCGGGCACAGCGCGAGGAACGCGTTGTACTCGAATTTCGCCTGCTCACGGCGTACCGCGGCGGTCGTCGTCGGCATTAGCGCTCACCTTTCGGTCTGCTACGCACTCCTAGGTGCCTTCTTTCCGATGGAGAGTACCTCTCCTACGGTTGGCAGCACCACAAGGAAACCACCAGGAACCACGATGAAGGAGAGAATCCGATGCGTGCAGTGACCGTCACCAGTCCGCAGGGCCTCGACTCGATCGAGATCGCCGAGCTGCCCGTCCCCCAGCCCGGCCCCGGCCAGCTACGGGTTCGCGTACGGGCGAGCGCGGTCCATCCCGCCGACCTGGCCGCGGCGAACGGCGCGTTCGCGCACCTCACGCCGTCCGGCGTACAGCGCGTCCTCGGCTGGGACCTCGCCGGGACCGTCGAGGCCGTCGGCTCCGGCGTCCAGCGCTTCCAGCCCGGGGACGAGGTCGTCGGGCTCACCTTCTGGCTGGCCGCTGGGGCGGGCGTACAGGCCGAGGTGGCGCTGCTCGACGAGGCGTCCGCCGCCCACGCTCCGGCCGGCGTCGACCCGGCGCTCGCGGCGACGTTGCCGCTCAACGCGCTGACGGCTGCGGACGCGCTGGATCTGGCCGGGCTGCCGACCGGCGCGACACTCGCGGTGTTCGGCGCGGCGGGTGCGGTCGGTGGGTTCGCGATCCAGCTCGCGACCGCCCGGGGTCTGCGGGTCGTGGGGGTCGCGTCCGCTCAAGACGAGCAACTGGTACGCGATTACGGCGCGACCTGGTTCGTCGACCGGTCGGCGCAGCCGGCGGCGCGGATTCGCGACCTGGTCGGCGCGGGTGTCGACGGCGTCTACGACCCGGCCCTGGCCGGAGTGGAAGCCCTGGCGGCCGTACGCGACGGCGGGGTCTACGTCAACGGCTACCCGGTCGCCCCCGAGTCGCAGCGCGGCATCCGCACCGAGGGCGTCCAGGTCGCCGCCGACGGCGTACGCCTGGCCGAGCTGGTCGGGCTCGTCGAGTCGGGCCGGCTGCGGCTGCGGCTCGCCGAGACGTATCCGCTCGCGGAGGCGGCCACGGCGTACAAGCGGCTGGCCGAAGGCGGCGTACGCGGCGGCGTCGTGCTGCTGCCCTGAGCGTTTCGGGGCAGGTCGGGCCGGGTAGCTGCATCGCAGGCCACCGGAGAAGGAGGTCCCGATGCGACCTGGCTCGATGCCCGACGACGAACCGTTCCGGGAACAGACTCCGGAGGAGTTCGCCGACGAGGAGGAGCGGCCCTTCGAGCGCAAGCTGCGCGAGGACCGCGAGCGTGAGCAGCGCAAGCCGCCCGACGACGACGAATCGGCCGAGCGGCCCTGACTGTCTAATGTGGGCGGCCATCCCTAGGATGGCCGCCATGACTGCTGACAAGTATCAATCCGATCGCCGCCGGGTCGTCGGCGCGGCCTTCGCCGGGATCGCCTCCGGCGTCGGCCTGGCCGTCGGCACGGCGGCGACCGGACCGTCCCCGGCCAGCGCCGGGGTCGGCACCGGCTCCCGGCCGCTGCGCATCACGGTCGCCGCCGCCGACGCGCCCGCGTACATCAAGGCGGACGCCAACTACGTCTGCACCGGGACCGACGATCAGATCGCCATCAACGCGGCCATCGCCGAGGCGGCGACCGGGCCGATCGCCGGCAGCTCGGAACGGGCGCTCAACGCGGTCGAGCTGTCCGGCGGCCAGTTCTACTGTTCCGGCGCGGTCCTGCTGCGCTCAGGCGTCGACGTGATGGGCGCCGGCATGTACGCCTCCGTCCTGCGAGCGGTCGGCATCACCACCGCGACGGGTGCCGGGACCCGGGTCGGCCTGGTCAAGCTGTTCGACCTGAACACCCACGGCTGCGGGCTGCACGGCTTCACCCTGGAGGGCGGCGGGACCGGCGGCGGCACCTGCGACGCGCTCGTGTACTGCAACGACGGATCCGCCAATCCCACCGGCTACCCGTACACCTCCCCGGACCCGGACTGTTACGCGTACAACTTGTTCATCCGGGGCTTTCGCACCGCGGGCGTCGGGGGCGCGGGCCGCAACGGCCTGTACGCGGAGACCGACATGCGCGGCACGTTCTTCCACAGCTGCAACGTCCGTGACTGCTCCGGCGACGGCGTGGTGCTCAACGGAACCCCGGACTCGCACGTCGACCGGATCCACATCGGCGGCATCGACGGCTACGGCGTCAACGTGTCGTCGGGCAACAACAAGGTGACCAACTGCAAGGCGTACTACTGCAACATCGCCGGGATGCGCTTCGCGGGCGGCCGTGGCACGTTCACCTGCCTGGAGGTCCAGGACTCGGTCGTCGGATTCGACATCTCCGGCACCCCCGCCGTCATCGCCGGCCTGACCGCCGACACCTGCCGCGACGACGGCGTCATCATCCAGGGCACCGGCCTGTCCCTCGACGGCTTCCAGGTCTTCTGGCGGTCCGGCGGCCGGTACACGTCCCAGCTTCGCGGGGTGACCTTCACCGGCTCGCCGGCCGAGGTGACGGCGATCGGGCGGGTCGCGACGAACGGGATCACCACCAAGGTCACGGGCGCCCCGGGCGCGAACTCGTTCGTCCGCATCGCCGGCGGCGCCCTGTACGCGGTGGGCTGATCGCCGGGCCCGTCCGCGAGACGGCCGATCGTCTCGCGGACGGGCGTGCCGCTCAGTTCGGCGCGGTCGGCAGCCGCAGGATGCACCGGCCGAGGTCGAAGGTCAGCACCGAAGCCGTGGCCAGGGTGGTGGTCCACGAGCTGTCGGTCGAGCTGATGACCAGGCCCAGCTGGTGACCGGCCTTGATGATCTGATCGGTGGCCGCCAGCCGCAGCGTGACGGTCTGCCAGGTCAACGCGGGCATCCCGGCCGGGCTCGACAGCGAGCCGCGGTGCGCCAGATCCAGCCAGCCCCGGCTCAATACCGAGACGCCGGTGTTGACCACGTTCTTGGTCGTCTTCTTGTAACAGCTGTCGTCGGCGGCCGTGGACGAACCCCAGCAGTCCTCGGTGTTGCCGGTCGTGATGCCCTGGCCGGACTCCCAGTTGACCCGGGTCTGATTGCCGTAGTCCACCAGCTTGGCGGTCAACGTCGCCGTGGACAACGTCGACTGCATGCGTACCGTCACCACCGCACTGCCGGCCAGATGCAGGTCCTGCGGCAGCGCCGAGGTCAGGAAGACCCAGCGGCCGAGCTTGGCGAGCGGCGGTCCGGTGGTCGCGGTCGACTCCGACAGGGCGAGGTCGGTGATCGCCGCGGAACCGCCGTTCGGCCCGGCGGTCGACAGCTCACCGGTGACCCCGTTGCCCGGACGCAGGTAGTAGACCGGGCTCGTGGTGCCCACGGGCGGCCACTCCGGCAGATCCACCCAGGTGTCCGCGGCGCGCTCCACCGTGGCCTGCGGCTCGTCCATGATCCCGGTGTCCAGGCCTTGCAGCCACTGGTCGAACCACCGATGCAGGGTGTCGACCCAGACCGCCCGGCGGAAGTCGAACGGGTCGACGTGCTGCTCCTGCGACAGCCACAGCTTGCGCGGTACGCCGTTGGCGGCGAGCTGTTCCCAGAGCCGGCCGAAGTTCGAGCTCTTGACGTTCAGGTCGTTCATGCCGTGCACGAGGAACACGCTGGCGTTGATGTTCGCCGCGTTCGCGACGTAGTCCCGATCGGACCAGAACGCCGAATAGTCGAGCCCGTTGTTGTTGACCAACGTGGTCCGGGTCGCCGAGCAGGCCGCCGGGGGCCGGGACGTGTAGCTGTCGTGCAGGCCGACCGTCGAGCTGACGTTCGACCGCACCGCCCCGTTGAGCCGCTCGTAGTCGTACCAGCTGGTCACCGCGCTGATCGGGACGATGGTCGTCAACCCCGGTACGCCGGTCGCCGCGACCCCGGTGACCATCGCGCCGTCCCAGGACTTGCCGATCATTCCGGCCTTGCCGCTGAACCAGGTCGCGAAGATCTGCTGGCCCATCGCGTTGTGGGCGACGGCGTTGCCGCTGAGCCAGTCGATCACCGCCTTGGCTCCGAGCACTTCGGCCTTGCCGCCGACGTCGAGGCAGCCCGTCGAGTGGGTGCTGCCGGACAGGTCGACGCCGAGGAAGGCGTACCCGCGGGGAACGAAGTAGTTGTCGTAGTAGAGCGGCATCTTGACCACGGGGCTGGTCGGGTCGTTCGGCGTGAGGTAGAGCTTCTTCTCCGACTCGTTGCCCCGGCCCAGCAGGGTGTAATAGGGCGAGGCCTCCACGATGGCGGGCACCTGGAGGCCGGGGTTGTCCGGGTCGACCGGCCGGACGATGTCCACCGCGATCCGATCTGGACCGGGTTCGGCGTCGCTGTCGACGCTGCTCTCCACCCAGACGACCTCACGGATCGCGGAGGCGTAGTCGTAGACTGCGACGGTTTCGTTCCCCTGGATGTGCTTCGGTGGCAACGCGTACGCGGTGACGGCGCCGACGGGCAGGGTGGCCAGGGCCAGCGTCAGGACGAGGACGGTTCTTCGCATCATGGCGCGACGGTAACGACGGACATGATCCATTTAGATACATCTGTCCGAAGGGCGTCGCTTGAAGGAATCGCCGCGAATGCTCATCTCGCGTACTCATGCCGTTTCCGCAGCTCCGGCGCAGCCTCGGGCGTACCTTCGAGGAGTGACGACCGACGACGTCAAGATCGCCCCGATGGGCCTGGAGCACCTGCGCCAGGTACGCGACCTCGGCCGCCAGGTGTACGACGTGACCGTCAAGCCCTACACGTCGTGGTCGCTGACCTCGATCGCGGAACACCTCGACACCGCCGAGGGCGCCTGCTGGGTGGCGCTGGCCGACGAGCGGGTCGTCGGGTTCGTCCTCGGCTCCATGACCTTCGAGCTGCGCGACGACTGGGCGTACCTGGAGTGGATCGCGGTCGCACCGGACCAGCAGGGCAAGGGCGTCGCCCGCCGGCTCGTCGAGGTGTGCTGCAACGCTCTGTTCGCCGCCGGGGCGACCCGGGTCGTGACCGACGTCGAAGACACCAACCGCGCGTCGGCCGCGCTCATGGAACGCAGCGGGTTCACCCCGGCGACCACCGTCACCCTGTTCACCCGCGCGAACTCGGCGGCCCCCGACGAACCGGCCGGAGTCGCGCCCGCCGCGGGCAGCCGCCGCGCGCTGATCCGCTCCGGCCGCCTCGTCGGCGACCAACGCCCTTCCTAACCGCCCCCCACCTGACCCGCCCCACCCCCACCCCCGCCCGGACGGGCTCGTTGATCATGGGGTTTACCCCCTCGCCACGCCGTCGAGACCACAGTTAACTCCATGATCAACGGGGAGAGCGCGGGGAGAGCGAGGGGGCTAGACGGCGGCGGTGCGGCGGGCGCGTTGGGCGACGGGGTCGGCGATCGGGGCCGCGGCCAGCAGCCGCTGCGTGTACGGGTCGGCCGGCGAGCCGAGCACGACAGCGGTCGGGCCGGTTTCGACGACCTTCCCGCGGTGCATGACCGCGACGCGGTCGGCGAGCTGGTCCACCACGGCGAGGTCGTGGCTGACGAACAGGCAGGCGAACCCGAGGTCTCGTTGCAGCTCGCGCAGCAGGAGCAGGACGCGGGCCTGGACGGAGACGTCGAGCGCGCTGGTCGGCTCGTCGGCGATGAGCAGCGCCGGATCCAGCGCGATGGCCCGGGCGATGGCGACGCGCTGCCGTTGACCGCCGGACAGCTCGTGCGGATAGCGGTCGCGCACGGTGCGTACCAGCTGGACCGCGTCGAGCAGCCCGTCCACCTTGGATGTGAGCGCGTCGCCGCGGAGCTCGCTGTGCAGCAGCAACGGTTCGGCGATGCTGTCGGCCACCGTGCGGCGGGGGTTGAGCGACGACGCCGGGTCCTGGAAGACGATGCCGAGGCGGGACCGCACCTCGCGCAGCCGTCTCGGGTTGCCACGTGCGGCGGCGACATCGGTCCCGGCGACGGTGAGGCTGCCCGCACCGACCGGCACCAGCCCGGCGATGGCCCGGCCGATGGTGGTCTTGCCGGAGCCGGACTCCCCCACCAGGCCCAGGATCTCGCCCGCCGCGATGTCGAGGCTCACCCCGTCGACCGCTGTCACACGGCGGCCGTGGCGTCCGGCGTACTCGACGGAGACGTCGCGGAGCTGGACCACGGGCGATCCGGTCGTGACGCCGGGGCTGTCCTGAGTGGATCGTCGCGGGACCGCCGCGAGCAGCGCCTGGGTGTACTCGTGCTCGGGCTGCGCGAACAGCTGCTCGACCGGGGCCTGCTCGACCACCTGGCCGTCGCGCAGCACCACCACCTCGTCGGCGAGGTCCGCGACCACGCCCATGTCGTGGGTGATCAGCAGGATCGCGGTGTCCAGCCGCGCGCGCAGGTCACGTAGCAGGTCCAGGATCCCGGCCTGCACGGTCACGTCCAGCGCCGTCGTGGGCTCGTCCGCGATGAGAACCACGGGGTCGCAGCTCACCGCCATGGCGATCACGGCTCGCTGGAGCTGGCCGCCCGACAACTCGTGCGGATACGCGCGGGCGATGCGCGCCGGGTCCGGCAACCCCACCAGATCAAGCAATTCTTGTACGCGTAGAGCAGCGGCCTGCTTCCCCTCGTCGCGATGGGCGCGGACCGCTTCGGCCAGTTGATCCCCGACGGTGAACATCGGGTTCAGCGCGCTCATCGGCTCCTGGAAGACGGTGCCGATGCGGCCGCCGCGCACCGCCCGAAGGGTCTTGCGATCGGCTCCGACGAGTTCCCGGCCGTCCAGTTGGATGCTCCCGGTCACGGTGGCAGTGGCGGGCAGCAGGCCGAGCGCGGCCAGGGCGGTCGCGCTCTTGCCCGAGCCGGATTCGCCGACCAGGGCGAGGACCCGCCCGCGGCGCAGCCCGAAGACCACCCCGCGGACGGCGTCCACCGTACGCCCGTCGACGTCGAACGAGATGTGAAGATCGCCGACGGTCAGCACGTTCTCGTTCACTTGCTCAGCGACACCTTCAGATAGTTCGGGTACGCCGGGAACGCCGCCACCTGGAAGTTCTGCACCGCCGAGCCGTGCAGGAACGAGTTCTTGGTGTAGATCAGGGGGACGATCGGGGCGTCGGTCAGGATGCGCTTGTCGGCCTGCTGCCACAGCGCCTGCGCCTTGGCCGGGTCGACCTCGGCGCGGGCCTGCTCGATGAGGGCGTCGACCTCGGCGTTGGAGTACCGCGAGAGGTTGAAGCCCCCGCCGCCGATCTCGCTGGAGGCGAACAGCGGCTGGATGTTGGCGTTGGCGCTGGGGTAGTCCGGCTGCCAGCTGGACAGGGTCAGGTCGTAGTCGCCCTTGTCGTTGGTGACCGCGTCGAACCACGAGTCGCTGTCGAGCGGCTTGATGGTCAGCTCGACGCCGATCCGGGCCAGGCCCTGCTGGATCGCCTGGGCGCGGGCCAGGTCATCCGAGTCGTTCTGCACGACGAAGGTCAGCTTCAGGTTGCTCTGACCGGCCTCGGCCAGCAGCGCCTTGGCCTTGTCGACGTCACCGGACGGGTCGGCGGTCGGGTACAGGTTGTACTCGGCGCGCCCGGCGATGCCCGGCGTGATCAGCGTCGAGGCGTAGTCGCCGCCGAGCGTGCCACCCGCCGCGACCAGGTACGCCTTCTTGTCCACGGCGTAGTTGAGCGCCTGGCGCACCTTGGCGTCCTTGAGCGGACCGCGGGTGGTGTTGATCGCCAGGTACGCCAGCGCGCCGGGGTCGGAGGTGACCAGCCGTTGCTTGGCCGCCGCGTTGGCCTGGATCTGGGCCAGCTGAGCGGGCGGCACGAAGCTCGCGCCGAAGGCGTTCTTGTCGGCGCCGGAGTCGGCGATCAACCGCTGCGCGGCGACGGTGGCCTCCTGGCCGAGCTGGAACGTGATCGTGTCCGGCCCACCCGTACGCACCGGGTCGGACGAGGCCTCCCAGTAGGTGTTGCGCTTGAGCTTCAGCGCGGTCCCCTGCTGATACGAGTCGACCTGGTACGGGCCGGACGCGACCGGGTTCTTGCCGTAGTTCGCGACGTCGTCCTTGGCCTTCGGCACCGGCGCGAACGCCGGCATCGACACGATCCAGGGCCAGTCGCCGAACGGCTTGGTCAGCTTGAACACGATCGTCTGCGCGTCGGGCACCTCGATCGAGTCCAGCTCCTTGCCGGTGTAGGGGCCCTTGTACTCGGCCCCGCCGACGAGCAGCGTCTTGTGGTAGCCGAGCCCGCCGGACAGCTCCGGCGCGAACGACCGCTCCACGCCGTATTTCACGTCGGCGGCGGTGATGGCGGTGCCGTCGGCGTACTTGAGGTTGGGCTTGAGCTTGAACGTCCAAGTCTTGCCGCCGTCGCTGGGCGTACCGGCGTCCTGCGCCAGGTCGCCGACGACCTTGCCCTCCTGCCCCGGCTTGATGTCCCACGTGGTCAAGCGGCGGAAGATCAGGCCCAGCGTGGTGATCGCCAGGTTCTGGCTCTTGGCCGGGTCGAGGGTCACCGAGCTGGCCGAGGTGAGGATGGCCAGGTCGCCGCCCTGCTGCGTACCGGTGCTCGCGGTGTTCGTGCCGGATCCCGAGTTGGCGTTGCACGCCGTCAGGGCCAGCGCCGCCACCACCGCCAGCGCGGCGGTGATCGTCGTGCGTCTCATCGACTTACCTTTCTGTGTTCCGAGGGGGTTGATCACAGGGAAATCCGGGGGTCGAGGACGCTGTAGAGCACGTCCACGACGAAGTTGGCGACGATGATGAGCACCGCGCTGAACAAGGTCACGCCGACCAGCAGCGGCAGGTCGACGTTGCCGACCGCGTCCATGAGCAGCGCGCCGAGGCCTTGGAGGCTGAAGACCCGCTCGGTGATGACCGCCCCGCCGAGCAGGCCGCCGAGGTCCATCCCGAACACGGTCACCACCGGCACCAGCACGTTGCGCAGCGCGTGGCGGCCGATGACCCGGCGTTCGCTCAGGCCCTTGGCGCGAGCGGTTCGGATGTAGTCCTCGCCGAGCACCTCGAGCATCTGGCCGCGGGTCAGCCGGGCGTAGATGGCGGCCGACACGAAGGCCAGTACGCACCACGGCAGGATCAGGTGCCAGGCCCATTGCACCGGGTTCTCCGCGAAGGGCACGTAGCCGCCGACGGGAACCATGTCGAGGGTGAAGCCGAACAGCAGGATGCCGAGCAGCCCCACCAGGTAGGTCGGCGCCGACACCCCGGTGATGGCGAAGGTCATCACCGCCCGGTCGACCGCGCTGCCCCGGCGTACGGCCGAGACGACGCCGGACCCGACGCCGAGGAACAGCCACAGCACGGCCGCCCCGATCGCCAGCGAGAAGGTCACGCCCAGGTGGGTGGTGATCAGCGTGGTCACCGGCTCGTCCAGCCGGAACGAGTAGCCGAAGCAGGGCGCGGCGCATCGCACGATCGCCTGGCCGCTGCCGAACTCGCGGCCGGCGAAGATGCCGGTCAGGAAGTCGAGGTACTGCCGCCACCAGGGTGCGTCGTAGCCCATGAAGGCGCGGGCGTCGGCCAGCCGCTCCGGGGTGCACGGCTTGCCGCAGGACAGCTGGGCCGGGTCGGCCGGCAGCAGATAGAACACGGCATAGGTGAGGAGGCTGACGATCAGCAGTACGCCGATCATGCTCAGCAGGCGGCTGCTTGCGAACCGCAGGATTCTCATCGCTTCACCCCGGGGGACTTGGGGTCGAGGGCGTCGCGCAGCCCGTCGCCCAGCAGGTTGAACGCGAGCGTGGTGACGAACAGGGCCGCGCCCGGGACGACGAGGAACATCGGATCGGTCTGCACCCAGGCGATCGCGTCGCCGATCGACCGGCCCCAGGCCGGGGTGGGCGGCGGAACGCCGACCCCGAGGAAGGACAGCGCCGCTTCGGCGCCGATCATGCCGGGGATCAGCATGGTCGCGTACACGATGATCGTCGCGGCCAGGTTGGGCAGGACCTGACGCCGCAGCACGTGGCCGGAGCCGGCGCCGAGCGACACCGACGCGACGACGAACGTGCGCTGCTTGAGCGCGAGCGTCTGGCCGCGCACCACGCGGGCGATGCCCGGCCAGCCGAACAGCCCGATCACCCCCACGACCAGCAGTTGCTTCGGGAAGTGCACCGGGGCGATCGCGCCGAGGGCGATCATCAGGATCAGCGTGGGGAAGCCGAACAGCACGTCGATCGCGCGTCCGGTGATCCGGTCGTACCAGCCACCGAAGAATCCGGAGGTGACCCCGACCAGCACGCCGAGGAAGACCGACAGCACGGTCGCGGCCAGCCCGACCAGGATCGACGTACGCGCGCCGTAGACCGTGATCGCGAAGAGGTCCCGTCCGGTCAGCGGCTCGACGCCGAACCAGTGCTCGGCGCTGATCCCACCGCCGAAGCCGATCGGGACGCCCGAGTCGTCCAAGGCGTCCAGGTGATACGTGTACGGGTCCTGTCCGGACAGTCCGGCCAGCAGCGGCGCGGCCAGCGCGATCAGCAGCAGCGCGGCGACGGTCACGCCACCGGCGACGGCCCAGCGGTCGGTCGTGATCCGCCGCCAGCGGGCTCTGCGCTCGGGAAGTACTGCGACGGCGGTCATCTCTTCCTTCCAATGGGCAGGGACGACTATTCGTCCATTTGCGACAGATCGCCAAGGCGGCCCGGAGATCGTATGGAGATCACGAACGGCTTGCCTATGGCCGCGGGCACAAAGAGACCCACAACACACATCGGTTTAGTAGGGAATACATCTCGACTAATCCTATAGGCTAACTATAGTATCCCTCGCATGAGCGAGTCCTCCACCCCCTCCGCCGAAGCCTCCCCCGAGGTCGACGCGGTGGCCGGTGCCTGGATCGGTGGCAACATCGACACCACCGCCGCGGTCACCGCGGCCGGGGCGCTGGCCGGCGACGACGCGCTGAAGATCGCCACCATCGTCAAGACGACGCAGAACGCGCTCATCGGCGTCGTCGCGGTGGCGCTGTCGGCGTACTTCGCGTTCAAGGTGGAGCGCGATCCGAACGCTCAGCGCCCCGGTCTGAAGACGCTTTGGGACCGGTTCCCGAAGTTCGTGCTGGGCTTCATCGTCGCGTCCGGCGTCGGCACCTGGTACGCCAACGCGGTCTCGGCCGCCGACGCGAAGACCACCATCGGCGTGGTCACCGACTGGCGGATCTGGTTCCTGGTGCTGGCCTTCGTCAGCATCGGCCGCGAGTTCCGGATCGGCGCGCTGAAGGAGGCCGGCTGGCGCCGGTCGCCGTCTTCGCCAGCGCGACGGTCGCCAACCTCGCCCTCGGCCTAGTGGTGTGACATGAAACGTTGACCCGGTAATCGGATCGATGTGACTATATCGATGTTTGTGGTTTCTGTGTTGAGTGCGCGGAGGTATCCGA